>NZ_JAYMZR010000007.1:0-130293 GCF_035828615.1 Streptomyces sp. H27-D2
ACCCAGAGGCAGAGGCCCCGCATGCCACTCGTCAGCACCGCCGAACTCATCACCGCCGCCCGTGAGGCGGGCCTCGGCATCGCCGCGTTCAACGTCATCACGCTGGAGCACGCCGAGGCGATCGCCGCCGCCGCCGAGCTGACCGGGCGTCCGGCGATCCTGCAGATCTCCGAGAACGCCGTGAAGTTCCACGGCGGACGGCTCGCCCCGATCGCCGCCGCGGCGGCGGCCGTCGCCGGTTCCTCCGACGCCCGGCTCGCGCTGCACCTGGACCACGTGGAGAGCTTCGACCTGCTGCGCGCGGCCCACCCGGCGGGGTTCAGCTCGGCGATGTTCGACGCCTCGAAGCTGTCCTACGGCGAGAACGTCAAGGCCACCGCCGAAGCCGCGCGCTGGGCGCACGAGCACGGCATCTGGCTGGAGGCCGAGCTGGGCAAGGTCGGCGGCAAGGAGGGCGAAGCGCCGCTGGACGCGCACACTCCGGGCGTACGGACCGACCCGGCCGAGGCAGCGGCCTACGTCGCCGACACGGGCGTGGACGCGCTCGCGGTCGCGGTGGGCAGCTCACACGCGATGACGGAGCGCACCGCCGCCCTCGACCACGCGCTGATCAGCGAACTCCGCGCCGCGGTGCCGGTGCCGCTGGTGCTGCACGGCTCGTCGGGCGTGCCGGACGAGGAGATCCGGCGGGCGATAGCGGCCGGCATGGTGAAGATCAACGTCGGCACGGCGCTGAACACGGCCTTCACAGGGGCGGTCCGCGCCTTCCTCGACGCGGAGCCTTCGGCGGTGGACCCGCGTAAGTACCTCGCGCCGGCGCGGGAGGCCATGGCGGAGACGGTCGCGCGGTTTCAGCGGGTGGTCGGGTAGGGCGGTGGTCGGGTAGGGCGGTGACCGGGTGTCCTCAATCTCCCCCAGACTCCGTCCGGGAGGTGCCCCCACCCCAGACTCCGTCCGGGAGGTGCCCCCACCCCAGACTCCGTCCGGGGTGCCCCAACAGGCTGAGTTTTCAGCCTGTTGGGCGCTTGCGTACCTGTTGGGCCTGCTTACCCGTTGAGCGACTGCGTACCTCAGGACCCGCCCGGCTTCTCCAGCCAAACCTGGTCAAGGTTCACATCACACTTGTTACCGGTCTCACACGACAGCTTGATCGTGTTGGTGCCCTTGTTGAGCTGGACGAGGGACCACGTGTTGGTCCAGCCCTTGTCCCACTCGCCCGCCTTCGCACCCGTGAAGTTCCCCATGTTCACCGGCTTGGTGTTGGGCTTCCCGTTGACCGACAGGGTGAGGTCGCCGTCCTTGCCCGGCACCCCGTAGGTGACGCGCATCTTGTACTGACCGGCCCGGTCGACGTCCGCGGACCAGATCGCCGCGCTGCCGACCGTGTTCAGGCCGCCGACGTACGTGCCGCCGTTGGCCTTCGCGCCGGGCACGTCCTTGCCGGTGGCCGCAGCGCCTTCGAGCCGCATGGTGGCCGCGTCCGCCTTGGGCAGCTTGCCCGCGGGGGCCTTGGTGGCCTTCGGGTCCTCGCTGGGCTTGTCCTTGACGCCGCCGGCGGGCCCACCGGACTGCTGCGCCTGGTCGTCCTTGCCGTTGTCGTCGGCGTTGGAGATCATCGCGATGCCGATCCCCACGACGACCACCGCGACGACCGACAGAGCGCCGATCAGCAGGCCCTTGCTGTTGGGCCCGCGCCCGCCGCCACGGCTGTTGCCGCCGTTGCCCGGCTGCCCGGGGCCGCCGGGCTGGGGTGCCGGACCGCCGTACTGCGCGTTGGCCTGCTGCTGCCCGTACTGCGGCGGCTGCTGGCCGTGGGTCTGGCCCTGCTGGGGGACCTGCTGGCCGTACGCGCCCTGGCCCTGCTGCTGCCCGTACTGCCGCTCGCCGACCCGGCTGACCTGGTTGTACGAGGTCCGGGGGACCCCGGGCTGGGGGGTCGAGGGTCCGGGATAGCCGTAGCCGCCCCTGCCGCCCGTGGCTCCGCCGCCCGTGGATCCGTCCTCGGGGGCGCCGCCCTCCTGGTGGTACAGATAGGCGAACGGATCGTCGTTCTCGGGCGTGCCCGTGCCGTTGTTGCCGGCGGTCATCCCCTGTCACTCCCCACTGCATCTGGCCTGCGCGCGAATGCGCTCAGACAGCTCCTATCAGGACCGGGTCGGCCCACGAACCGGATGTGCTGTCCGGACGGCCAAAATTCATGATCGATTCACTGTCGGCGATCCCGCCGATCGGGCGAGCCTACCGCGACAGGACCAGCGCCCGTGGCGACCGGGCTCCGGCTGATTCCGTGGGGAAGCCGCACGGAATCCACACGGAATCCGCAGCGGAGCCGTCGCGAATCCGCAGTCGATCTTCCGGGAACCCGGGCCGGGACCCCCAGCCCGCGGGCCGGGATCGCGCTAGCCCGCGCGCCGGTGCGCCTTCGATCTGGACCGCTTCTCGACGTACATCCGCTGGTCAGCCGATTGCAGCACCTCTTCGGCCGACATCCCGCAGCCCGCCCAGCCGATGCCGAAGCTCGCGCCGACCCGGACCGCCCTGCCGTCCACCCGGATCGGCGGGATGATCGCGTTGCGCAGCCGTACCGCCAGGTCCTGGGCGTCCGCCCGGCCGAGGCCGTCCGCCAGCACGACGAATTCGTCACCCCCGAGCCGCGCGACGGTGTCACCGTCCCGTACGCCGCCGGTGAGCCGCCGGGCGACCTCGATGAGAACCGCGTCACCCGTGTGGTGCCCGAACCTGTCGTTGATCGACTTGAAGCCGTCGAGGTCGCAGAAGAGCACCGCGAGGCCCTTCGCGCCGTCGTCCACGTCACCCTCGGGCGCGACGGTGTGCACATGCTCATACGCGGCGGACGCCGGCGGCGGCATGCCCGTGCTCTCGCCGCCGAAGGTGCCCGCGACCCCGAAGCCGTCGATGCCGTCCAGGCCGGAGAGCCCGTCCAGGCCGTCGACGCGGAAGCCGTGCTCGTCCGTCTCCAGCCCGGTCATGACCCCGTACGGCAGGGTCGCGTCGCCGCCCGCCTGAGCACCGTTCGGAGCGCCGTCGGGGCGGGCGCACAGCCGGCTGCTGAGCCGGGCGCGCAGCTCCGCGCTGTTCGGCAGGCCGGTGAGCGAGTCGTGGCTCGCGCGGTGCGCGAGCTGGAGTTCGTGCCGCTTGCGCTCCTCGATGTCCTCGACGTGGGTGAGCAGGAAGCGCGGCCCGTCTGCCGTGTCGGCGACGACGGAGTTGCGCAGCGAGACCCAGACGTACGAGCCGTCCCGGCGCGCGAGCCGCAGCTCGGCCCGGCCGCCCTCGGCGGAGGTGCGCAGCAGGGTGCCTATGTCCTCGGGGTGGACGAGGTCGGAGAAGGAGTAACGGCGCATTACGGAGGCGGGGCGGCCGAGCAGCCGGCACAGCGCGTCGTTGGTGCGGTGCAGCCGGCCGTGCTGGTCGCCGCCCATCTCGGCGATGGCCATGCCGCTGGGCGCGTACTCGAAGGCCTGGCGAAAGCTTTCCTCGCTGGCGCGCAGGGCCTGCTGGTCGCGTTCCAGCCGGACCAGGGCGCGCTGCATGTTCGCGCGTAGACGGGCGTTGCTGATCGCGATGGCGGCCTGGAAGGCGTACATCTGGAGCGCTTCCTGGCCCCAGGCGCCGGGGCGGCGGCCGTTGCTCGGCTTGTCGACGGTGAGCACGCCGAGCAGTTCACCGCCGGAGGCCCCCGAGGCGTACATGGGGGCGAGCAGCCGGTCCATCGGGTGCCACTCGTCGGCGAAGCGGGGCGCGGGGCCGGTGCTGTGCCACTGCGGGACGTCGTCACCGTCGAGCACCCAGCCCTCGGTGTGCGGGATGAAGCGCAGTTCGCCCCAGCCTTCGCCCATACCCAGGCGCCGTTCCCACGAATCGCGCGAGCCGACCCGGCCTGCCATCAGCGCCTCGGCGCCGGGGCTGCCGGCGACGGCCGCGACGACGAGGTCGCCGTCCGGCCGTACGAGGTTCACGGCGGACAGTTCGAACCCGAGACCGGCTATGACGCCGTCCGCGACGGTTTGCAAGGTGTCGGCAAGGCTCCGGGCTGTATTGAGGTCCGCGACCACCGCATGCAGCTGCCGAAGGGTCGCAAGGCGGACGTACGGCTCCGACTCGGTCTCCATCGCTCGCTGCTCCCCTGAGACCTCGACAGCACTCCTGGCTTCTTTATCGTCCGATTGCCACGGCCACTGAATCACAGCGAGCTGTTCACTCGGTACACAGGGTCAACAATTACTGCCCGCTGTGACTCAAGTCACATAAGGTGATGAACGGAGGTCTGGCGTTCGTGGGAGCGCTCCTGCACTTAATCAACGCAAATTCCGGCGACACGGGCGAACTCCGCCGTCAGACCTACGACGTACCTGGTCCCAGCGCCCGATGCGAACACCGGTGGCACGGCGTTAGCGTTCACGACGTGTTGCAGAAGACTCCCTCCCCACGCGAAGAGACCGCCCCCGAGCGGGCCGCCGCCACGGCCACCCGCAGGCTGCCCCATGCTGATGGGGTGAGCAACGACGAGTTCCGCGACGCGATGTCACGCCTGACCGCCGGCGTGGTGCTGGTGAGCGCGCACGATCCGGAGGACGGACCGCGCGGCGAGGACGTCGGAATGACCGCGACCGCGTTTCTCTCCGTATCCCTCGACCCGCCGCTCGTGATGGTGAGCGTTCGCAACGACTCGCGGATGGACGACCTGTTGGAGCGACAGCCGCTCTGGGCGGTTTCGGTACTGTCGGAGAGTCAGCGGCATGTCGCGGGACGCTTCGCGATGAAGGGCCGGATCAGCGACCGGCTGCTCTTCGCGGA
The DNA here is from genome assembly GCF_035828615.1 of Streptomyces sp. H27-D2. NCBI lineage: Bacteria > Bacillati > Actinomycetota > Actinomycetes > Kitasatosporales > Streptomycetaceae > Streptomyces > Streptomyces sp. H27-D2. The sequence continues at coordinate 4,819 of NZ_JAYMZR010000007.1, forward strand.
CCTCGCGTACCACCGCGGCGAGGCTTCCGGGGCGCCGCTGGTGGGCGGTTCGCTGTCGATCCTGGAGTGCAGGACCGAGCAACGGGTGGTGGCCGGGGATCACACGCTGGTCATCGGCCGGGTGCTCACGGCGTCGAACCCGAGCCCGGACGGCGAGCCGCTGGCGTACTTCAGGGGGAAGTACCGGCGGCTGGGGTGACGGGGGGCCGGGGGGGCGGGCGGCTGGACGGGGGCTCGGCCGGCCGCGCTCAGCCCCAGTCGCTGCCGTTGCGGCCGCGCTTGGTGTCGCTGCGGGCCTTCTTGTTGCGCAGCCTGCGCTCGTTGATGCCGCGCGGGATCTTCCGCTTCACCCGTGCCTTGGGCGGCGGCGCCGTCGCCTCGGTGAGCAGCGCGAGCAGCCGCACCGTCGCCGTCTCCCGGTTCCGCCACTGCGAGCGGTGCTCGGAGGAGCGTACGGACACCACCCCGCCGACCAGCCGGCCCGCGAGCCGCTCCAGAGCGCGGTCCTTCCAGACCTGCGGCAACGCTTCGGTCTTCGCGAGGTCGAAGCGGAGTTCGACCTGACTGTCGGTGGTGTTGACGTGCTGCCCGCCCGGTCCGGACGAGCGCGAGAAACGCCACATGAGCTCGGCCTCCGGGATGGAGACCGAACCGCGGATGACATAGGGCCCGGACATGGCCCCCATGATCCCGCCTGGGAGGGGTGCCCGTCACCCCCTTATTGGCGCGGCCCGCCCGAGGGGGGCTCGCCACTGCCCCGAGGCGGGCTCGCGCTGGGCTCGCATTGGTTGCACCCGTCCCGCACCGGGGTGAAGAAAGTCTCGGGTAAAGAAAGTAAAGAGACCAGGAACCCTGCCGTCCCCCATCGGCGTTATGGAGGGTGACGGTAGCTTCGTGCGCAGTACGAAGCCCGACACGACACTTAGAAGGGGACATCCCATGGCTGTAAGCCTGTCCAAGGGCGGCAACGTCTCGCTCACCAAGGAGGCCCCGGGCCTGACCGCCGTCACGGTCGGCCTCGGCTGGGACGTCCGCACCACCACTGGCACGGACTTCGACCTCGACGCGAGCGCCATCGCTGTCAACCCGAGCGGCCAGGTCTACTCCGACGGCCACTTCGTGTTCTTCAACAACAAGGCCACGCCGGACCAGACCATCGTGCACACCGGTGACAACAAGACCGGTGCCGGCGAGGGCGACGACGAGCAGATCAACGTCAACCTCGCGGGCCTGCCCGCCGACGTCGAGAAGATCGTCTTCCCGGTCTCCATCTACGACGCCGAAGCTCGCAGCCAGAACTTCGGCCAGGTGCGCAACGCCTACATCCGCATCCTCAACCAGGCCGGCGGCGCCGAGATCGCGCGCTACGACCTGAGCGAGGACGCCGCCACCGAGACCGCCATGGTCTTCGGCGAGCTGTACCGCAACGGTGCGGAGTGGAAGTTCCGCGCCGTGGGCCAGGGCTACGCCTCCGGCCTCACCGGCATCGCGTCGGACTTCGGCGTCAGCGTCTGAGTCGGTACGTGACACGGTGATACGTGACACGTGAGCGGTGATGCGCTGACGTAGCGGTACGAACGTCCGCGCATCCCACGCACACACGTGTACGGCTACACGTGTACGGCGGCGGCATCCTTTGGGTGCCGCCGCCGTCGTCTGCGGCGCGTGCGTCATCGCTGCCACGCCGCCGGGAAACCCGACAGAAGGTGTCGGGTATCAGCGGCAGCATGGAGACATGAAAACCAGCAGTTGGGCGGAGTTCGAGGTCGCGGAGCCCGCACTCGCCAAGACCGTTCAAGCACGCTTCCAGCAGTTCAAGCACCACGTCCTCGCCACGCTCCGCGCCGACGGCTCGCCTCGCGTCACCGGTCTGGAAGTGGACTTCCGCTTCGGCGAGATCTGGCTCGGCATGATGCCCAGCTCGCGCAAGGCCCTGGACCTGCGGCGCGACCCGCGCTGTTCGCTCCAGGCCAACCCCGGCCCGGACACCGACATGGCGGGCGGCGACGTCCGGCTCAGCGGCCGGGCCGTCGAGGTGACCGACCCGGAGGCGATCGCCCGCTTCGTCGAGGCGGTCAAGCCGCCGGAGCCGTTCCATCTGTTCCGGGTCGAACTGACCGAGGTGGTCCGCACACACGTCGACGGCATGGCCCTCGTCGTGACCGCCTGGCACCCCGACCGCCCGGTGACGACGACCCGCCGGGGAAGCGGCGACCCGGCGGCGGCCTCCTAGCGCACCAGCCGTCCAGAGCGGCGCGGGCGAGCGAGGGCGGGGCGGTACGGGCCCAGGCGGTGCGGGCCATGGGTGGTGCAGGCCATGGGTGGTGCAGGCCATGGGTGGTGCGGGCGGCAGGCATCCCGCACCCAGGCCGCTACTTGCCGAGCGCGGCGACCCCCGCCTTGGCGAACTTCTCGTCCAGGTCGCCGCTCGGCGCACCCGCGACGCCGATGCCCGCGACCGGCGCGCCCTTCGCCTGCACCGGAGCGCCGCCGGCCAGGAACAGCGTGCCGGGGATGTCCTTCAGGTTCGGGGTCTGGTCGAGCCGCTTGACCAGCTCCGAGGTCGGCGCGTTCCAGGACACGGCGGTGAACGCCTTCTTCTCGGCCGACTCCTGCGACTGCGGGCCGGAGCCGTCGCCCTTGAGCAGCACGCGGGTCACGCCGTTGCGGTCGACGACGGCGACGGAGACCTTCTGGCCGTCCTTCGCGGCGGCGTCGAGCGTGGCCCGCGCGGCCTTGGTCGCGGCGTCGACGGTCAGGCCGGTGGACTGGGTGAGGTTCTTGTCGCTCGCGTCGGCCTTGACAGCGGTCCGCTGCTCGGCAGCCGGGGCGGCGGCGGTGGCGGAGACGGCTCCGAAGGTACCCGCGCCCAGAACAGCCACTGCGGCGGCACCGGTCAGGACACGAGCGCGGACGGACAGGGCGGACAGGACGGGCAGCTTCTTGATGTTCTTCACGGTGATGGCTCCTCGCCGGGTTCCGGGTGATGGTCGGCCGGTTCGTTCGTCCTGCCGATCTGTCTCCATCCTCAGCTCGCCCCAGGCCCTGCGGGGTCCTCGGACCGGCCCCTCCGGCCAGGCATGATGGTTGACAAGGGCGTCAACCGATCAGCTGATGCGGGGTGCGATCCGCGCGGGTTAGGACTGACAGGAGCAACCAGCGCAGCGAGGAGACGAGCGGCAAGACGGAGGAGACGTACGTGCAGAGCGGAAGACCGCGAGGGGGTCCGACGGGGCGGCCTGGGCAGTCCGAGGAGAGCCGTGAGCAGCCGCAGGAGATCGGGGCTGTGACCGCTGGGGCCGAGAACGCCGGGCCCATAGCCGCCACATCCGCAGCCGCCGACCCCGACGCCCGGTGGCTGGGCCCAGTGATGCACGCCGCGTTCTTCCTGCTCCTGGGCGCCTCCCTCGCCCGCTTCCTGCTCCGGCATCCGGGCGAGGCCCGCACGCCGTGGATCATCGCGCTGAGCATCACGCTGGCGCTGCTGTACGTACTCGGCCCGGCGCTCGGCCCGTCACCCGGCCGGGACCTCGCGCCGGGTCGCGTCCAGCGTCGCCGTACGAGGCCGACCGTCGCGCTCGGCGGGTGGCTCGGCGCCGTGGTGGCTGTGTGGATGGTGCTGGTGGTGCTCGCGCCGAGCTTCGCGTGGTGCGCCGTGCCGCTGTTCTACACGGGGCTGCGCACACTGCCGCCGCGTGCGGCGATCGCGCTGGTCACCGTGCTCACCGCGTTCGTGGTCGTCGCCCAGCTCCGGCTCGCCACCGGCTTCGACCCCAACCTGCTGCTCGCGCCGCCCGCCGTCGCCGCCATCGCCACCGCCGTCTTCGTCCATATGCAACGCCAGGCCGCCCGGCAGCGCCGGCTGATCGACGACCTGATCCGCACCCGCCGCGAACTGGCCGCCACCGAACGCCGCGAGGGGACGCTCGCCGAGCGGCAGCGGCTCTCGATGGAGATCCACGACACGGTGGCCCAGGGCCTGTCCAGCCAGCAGATGCTGTTGCAAGCGGCGGACCGCACCTGGGAGTCGGACCCGTCGGCGGCCCGTCGGCACGTCCGTACGGCGACCGACATCGCCGCACGCGGGCTCGCCCAGGCCCGCCGCTTCGTGCACGACCTGGCACCGCCGGAGTTCGACGGCGGGGTGCCGTTGGAGGACGCGTTGCGCGGGCTCGCCGGACGGGAGTCCCGCGAGTCCCCTGCCGAGGGCCGGACGGGCGGCGGGCCGGCGCTCGCGGTGCGGTTCCACCGGGAGGGGGCCGCCATCGCGCTCCCCCAGCGGGTGCGGTCCGCGCTGCTGCGCATCGCACAGGGCGCGCTCGCGAACGTACGGGAGCACGCGGGGGCGTCGACGGCCGCGCTCACCCTCACGTACCTCGACGATCAGGTCGTCCTCGACATCGCGGACGACGGCTGCGGCTTCACCCCGGACAGCGCGTACGGCAGCGGCGCCGGGGCCGGCCCCGGCGCCGGGGCCGTACGTGGGCATGGGCTGCCCGCGATGCGGGCCCGGGTCCGGCAGCTGGGCGGCACGCTGACCGTCGAGTCCGCACCCGGCGAGGGCGCCGTGCTGTCGGCGGCGGTGCCGCTCGCGGAGGCGCAGGCGGTGCGGACCGAGCAGGCCACCCGACCCGTGCACCCCGTACAGCCGCCGCAACCCGCCCAGCCCACACCATCCACCCAGCCCACACCATCCACCCGACCCGTACAGCCGCCACACCCCGTACAGGCCCCCCAGCCCGGCGATCCACTGCCTGCCGCCCCTGCCCCGGAGCGGTCCGCCACCCCCGAGAACCCCGAGAACCCCGCAGACGGTCGTCAAGGCCACGACCACGAGGAGCCCAGATGATGTCGCCCACCCCGGCTGCCGGCCCGGAAGGCACCCACAGCGGGCAAGGCACACCCGGCGGGGAGCCGGTCCGCATCCTGCTCTGCGACGACCACGCCGTCGTACGGGCGGGGCTGCTCGCGCTGCTCGGCAGCGCGCCCGGGATCGAGGTGGTGGGCGAGGCGGGCAACGGCGAGGAGGCGGTCGCGACGGCGGAGAAACTGCGGCCGGACGTGGTCCTGATGGACCTCCAGCTCGGCGCGGGCATCGACGGCATCGAGGCCACCCGCCGGATCGCCGCGATGCGGGACGGCCCGTACGTCCTCGTACTGACCACGTACGACACCGACGCGGACATCACCCGCGCCATCGAGGCGGGAGCCACCGGCTACCTCCTCAAGGCGGAGCAGCCCGAGGAGCTGTTCGCCGCGATCCGGGCCGCCGCCCAGGGCCGCACCGCGCTGTCCCCGCCCGTCGCGAGCCGCGTCATGGCACAGATGCGCAACCCGCGCCCCACCCTCACCGAGCGGGAGACGGACATCCTGGGGCAGCTGTCGCAGGGGCTGGGCAACCGGGAGATCGCGCGTGCGCTGTTCATCAGCGAGGCCACGGTCAAGACCCACCTGGGCAGGATCTACGACAAGCTCGCCGTCGACACCCGGGCGGGCGCGGTCGCGGTCGCGAAGGAGCGGCGGTTGCTGCCGTAGGGGGATGCGGCCGTAGCGGGATGCTGCGGTTCAGCGGGGAGGGGTGCGCGGGCAGCAGCCCGGAATCTCGCGTTGGCCGGCCTCCGCCGTGGGCCGGGCCTGAGCGGAGCCGGGTCCTATGCCGGGCCGCAGGGCCATCGCCGACACCGCCCGCCGAGCCGGGCACCGAGCCCGGCGGTCCGGCCGGCGGACCGCCGACCACCGAACGCGGTCATCGCCCGCCGAACGCGGTCATCGCAAGGACAGCTCCCATGACACCATCGACAGCGTGATCGACCTCGGCTACTCGCTCTCCCGCCGCTTCCCGGACCCGACCCAGACGGACTACCGGACGACGGACGTGCGCACTCTGCGCCACGACCTCTTCTGCGGCGACGTCTACATCGCCGACACCAAGGCGGACCGGGAGCTGTCCACAGCCTGGGGATGGGTGCCGGTGCTCGACTTCGCGTGGGCGATGTGCGACATCGTCGAGCAGCTCGACAAGGACCCGCGCGGCAACCGCTCGCACCGGCCGCAGCACGCCGAGCTGGACTTCACCGAGTCGTCGGACTGCCTGCTCTTCGACCGCCGCTTCGGCTTCGTGGACATCACCGCCGACTGGCAGTACACCGACGAGCCGCCGCTGACCTTCCAGCACGGCGCGCTGCGCCGCGAGGCCCGCGATTTCCTGCACGATCTGATCGCCGACCTCACGGACCTGCACGACGGGCTGGAGGACAACCCGGTGCTGTGGGAACTCCAGGCGCGCTTCCCCCGCATCTGAAGCGCATCTGAAGCCGCTCCCCCGGCCGCCGACCTTCCGGCACCGCTCCCCCGGCCGCCGACCTTCCGGCGCCGCTCCCCCGGCCGCCGATCTTCCGACAGCCGCTCCCCCGGCCGCTCAAGCCCCGCCCTCAAGCCCCGTTCTCCACCACCCGCACTCCGATCTGCGCCGCGAAAGCCGGTGCCAGGTCGATGAGCTGGGACGGGCTGATCACCGCTCCCGCCAGCTGGTCCACGCCCCGCGCGATGTCGAGCTGGGCCGCGTGGCGCAGGTCCACGTCCGTTATGCGCGTGTTGCTGAAATCCGCCTGCCGCAGCGTGCAGTCCACGAAGGAGACCCGCTCCATCGTGGCTCCGGCGAAGTCCGGTTCCACCAGGACGCAGCTCTCAAAGACCACGTCCTTGAGCTTCGCCTGCCGCAGGTTCAAGAAGTCGATCTTCCCGCCGCGCACCACGACGCGCTCCAGCACCGCCCCGTGCAACTGCACCCCGCCGAGCCGCGCGTCCAGCAGCTCCACATCGCGCAGGGCCGCCTCCGCCAGGTTCGTGCCGACGCCCCGTACGCCCTCCAGCACCGAATCGACGAACCGGGCCCGGCTCAGCCGGGTCTCGTCGAGCGCGCAGCGGTAGAGGCCGCAGTCCATGAACCGGGCGCCGCGTCCCTCCTGGCCGACGAAGTCGAGGTCCGTGAACTCCAGCCCGTCGTAGTCCCCCGACGCCTCCAGCCCGCCGCCCTCGTACGCCGTCAGCTGCGGCAGCCTCACCTCCGGCCGCCGGGGTGCCCGCACCGTGTTCGCGCCCTGCTTCGCCTTCGCCATCGCCATCGCTTTCCGTACTTCGTACTTCACTCAGCCGCCGGCTTCACTCAGCCGCACCGACGCCCCGGCACGACCGCCGCCCGTCGGGCCGTCATCTCTCGATCACGTCCATCGTGAAGCACGGGTCTGACAACACGGGTCTGGCAACGCCGCCCCAGCGCCCGGCGAGCCCGTCCCCGCCCCGCCCCCACCCCCGCCATGTCACATTCCCGAGCCGCCCCCCGTCGTGACGTATACGCGGCAGATACGCGGCAGACACGCAGCAGATACGCGACTGATAACCGCCACCACCCGGCCAAGGAGATCCGAACATGCAGCGCATCACCATCATCGGCGGCGGCTTCGCCGGACTCACCGCAGCGATCACTTCCGCCGAGGCCGGTGTCGAAGTGACCCTGTACGAGGCGCACCACACGCTGGGCGGCAGAGCCCGCACCGCCGACGCCCCCTACCGGACGAACGAGGGGCCGCACGCCCTCTACTCGCGCGGCCCGCACTGGACCTGGCTCAAGCAGCGCGACCTGCTCGGCCCCATGGCGAAGCTCCCGCCGCTGGCGGCCTCCCGCTTCCGTTTCCACCGCGACGGCCGGCTGCGCAGGACGCCGCCGCTCGGCCTGCTCCGGCTCACGCGCCGCCGGAACGCCCCCGTGGACGTGGACTTCACCACCTGGGCGAGCGCCGAGGTCGGCGAAGCCGCAGCCCGTGCGGCGGCGCACTTCATCGCCGCCGCGCTGTTCCACCACGACCCCGGACTGCTCTCGGCCGCCTTCGTCCAGGAGCGGCTGCGGCGCGGCACGACGCTGCCGCCGGAGGCGCGGTACCCGCGCGGCGGCTGGAGCTCCGTCATCGCGCGGATGGCCGCCCGCGCCCGCGAGTCGGGCGTACGGATCGAGACGGACGCCCGTATCACCGCCCTTCCGGAAACGGACGGCCCACTGATCGTCGCCACCTCCCTGGCCGCCGCCCGCAAGCTGCTCGGCGACCTGCGGCTGACCTGGGGCAGCAGCCGTACGGTCCTGCTCGACCTGGCCGTACGGACCCGGCGCGGCGACCCCTTCGTCATCTCCGACCTCGACACACCGGGCTGGCTGGAGCGCTTCACCACGCAGGACCCGTCCCTCGCCCCGGCCGGCGAGCAGCTGCTCCAGGGGCAGTTCCCGATCGGCCCCGGTCAGCGCAAGGCGGACGGCGTCGCGCGCGCCGAGCACCTTCTCGACCTCGGCTACCCGGACTGGCGGAACCGGCTGACCTGGCGGCGCGAGTCGCTGGCCACCGGCCGTACGGGTGCCGTGGACATGCCCGGCACCTCCTGGCGCGACCGCCCGGCGATCGACCGGGGCGACGGCGTGTACCTCGCGGGCGACCAGGTCGCGGCGCCCGGCGTACTCAGTGAGGTGTCGTTCAACAGCGCGCTGGGGGCGAGCGCGCTGGCGCTCTCGCGGATGGCTGCACGGGAGCCGGTGACGGCGCGGACAGCGACAGCGACACGGGCAGCAGCGCCGGTGTCGGCGTCGGCACGGGAAGCGCGACTGGCCGCCCGGCAGTCCCGCCCACTCGCCCCTCCCACCCCCCTTAACTTCAACCAAACTTGAGGTTGAAGACTCGGAGACGCGCTCAGCGCGGGCGTCGGGCAGGAGTGGCTCGGCCGCCGCGTCGTCGCCCACTTGGGCATGGGGCCCGGCGGCTACGCCGAACCGGCCGTCGTGGCGGTCGAGAAGTCGTGGCGGTCGAGAAGCTGCACGCGCTCCCCGACGGGCCGGCCTCCGTCCCGATGACGTGTGGGCTCGCGCGGACTTGGGCCCGCGCTGGGCCGGAACTGGGCCGGAACTGGGCCGGAACTGGGCCGACTTGGGCCGGACTTACATGAACCCGCCTGGCCTCGGGACGGACTCCCCTGGACTTGGAACAGGCATCTTGGTGGCATGCCCCCGCGCCCGCCACCATGGGGCGGGTGAGAACCCTGGGTATCGACCTCGCCGCAGGCCCCCGGACGACGGCCGCAGCCGTGATCGTCTGGGGCGGCCCGACCTCCACCGTCCATCCGCCGCAAGTGCCCTGCACGGATGAGGACCTGCTCGGACTCCTCCTCGGCCCGGAGCCCGGCGACCAGGCCGGCGTGGACTGCCCCTTCGGCTGGCCGATCCCGTTCGTGGCAGCGATGACGGCCCACGCACACCACAGGCCGTGGCCCGGCCGGGGCGAGACCAGCGCGAACCACCGCGCCACACTGCGTCACCGCCGCACCGACATAGTGGCGCCCTGAACGCCCCCGCTCACGCAAAAGGCCCCGGACACGGGGTCCGGGGCCTGCGGAGACGAGGCAAACCCCGTCCCACCTGCTGTGTTTCTCTGAGCCTCCTGTCGGATTCGAACCGACGACCTTCGCTTTACAAGAGCGGTGCTCTGGCCAGCTGAGCTAAGGAGGCGTGCCCGAGGAGTGTACCCGGCGTGCGGGGGTGGGTCCGGAGGTGGTCGGGCCGGTGGTGGTCGGGCCGGTGGTGGCCTGGCGGGTGGTGGCCTGGCGGGTGGTCGGGCAGGCGGGTGGTCGGGCAGCGGACCGGCTACGGCGCCCCGGCATCGACCCCGGCCGCAGACCGGCACACGTCCGCCGGTCCCCTCCCCCACCCCTCCCGAATTTCGTGGGCTGCGGGCTACTGACACAGCGCCCCGCCCCAGGTAGCGTCACAGCCAGCCCACGCTAGTGGACTAGACCTTCCCCGGCCGGTGGTCGGGGCCTCACCTTTACTCGGATCGTCCGGCACGTTCCTGCCGGTGAAGGGACACATCGTCATGGCCACTGTCTCGTTCGACAAGGCGACCAGGATCTACCCCGGGGGCGACAAGCCCGCCGTCGACCAGTTGGAGCTGCACGTCGCGGATGGGGAATTCCTCGTGCTGGTCGGCCCGTCCGGCTGCGGAAAGTCCACCTCGCTCCGGATGCTCGCGGGGCTGGAGGACGTCAACGGCGGCGCGATCCGCATCGGTGACCGCGATGTCACGCACCTGCCGCCGAAGGACCGGGACATCGCCATGGTGTTCCAGAACTACGCGCTCTACCCGCACATGAGCGTCGCCGACAACATGGGCTTCGCGCTCAAGATCGCCGGCGTCAACAAGAGCGAGATCCGGCAGAAGGTCGAGGACGCGGCGAAGATCCTCGACCTCACCGACTACCTGGGGCGCAAGCCCAAGGCGCTCTCCGGCGGTCAGCGCCAGCGGGTCGCGATGGGCCGCGCGATCGTGCGTGAGCCGCAGGTGTTCCTGATGGACGAGCCGCTGTCGAACCTCGACGCCAAACTCCGCGTCTCGACCCGCACCCAGATCGCGAGCCTGCAGCGCCGGCTCGGCATCACCACCGTGTACGTCACCCACGACCAGGTCGAGGCCATGACCATGGGCGACCGGGTCGCCGTCCTCAAGGACGGGCTGCTCCAGCAGGTCGACTCGCCGCGCAACATGTACGACCGCCCGGTCAACCTCTTCGTCGCGGGCTTCATCGGCTCGCCGGCCATGAACCTCGTCGAGGTGCCGATCACCGACGGCGGCGTGAAGTTCGGCAACAGCGTCGTCCCGATCTCCCGCGAGGCGCTCTCGGCCGCCGCCGACAAGGGTGACCGCACGGTCACCGTCGGCGTCCGCCCCGAGCACTTCGACCTGGTCGACGGTGAAGGCTCCGCCGCCGCGAAGTCGTTGTCCAAGGAGGTCAGCGACGCGCCGGCCGGTCTGGCCGTCACTGTCAACGTCGTCGAGGAGCTCGGCGCGGACGGTTACGTCTACGGCACCGCCGAACTCGACGGCAAGTCGCAGGACCTCGTCGTCCGCGTGCACGGCCGTCAGGTCCCGGAGAAGGGCGCCGTGCTGCACGTCGTGCCCCGCGCCGGCGAGACCCACGCGTTCTCCACCTCCACCGGCGAGCGGCTCGTCGACTAGCAGCCTCGTCGACTAGCGGCCGCATCGACTAGCAGCACGCCCCGCGCGGCGCCACCCCCTCCGAGTCCCACGAACGAGGGACGGATCGGTCGGGTGGTTCACCCGCGAGCGCCGCGCCGGCTCCGCCGCACCCCGTACGCCCCAGCGCCGCACCCCGCGTTCAGCGGTGTGCGGCGCTGCCGCGACGGGCCAGGCCGTATCGGGCGCTGTCGATGAATACCCGCACACACCCGGAACAGAGCAGTCTTTTCGATCCTTGTACGTCAACATCACAAACAGTCCGATGGGCCGAACATCCCTCGACCGGGTGACTAAATGTCTCCAAATCATCACTCCTCGCTACGATCGCGGACGTGAACCAGGTAGCCCGCCGTATCGGCAGAACTCTCGCCCTCGTCCTCCCCGTCGTCCTCGTCCTCTCCGGGACGCTCGCGGTCACCCGCGTGCCCTGGGCGGCCGCACCCTCCGAATCGCGGGTACTCACCGCGTCCGCGGAGAAGGCCAGCACCCAGGCCAAGTCCCGCGCTCCGCAGGATCTCCTGCGCGACCGGCTGCTCGTCGAACTCCAGGAGAAGAACCCGGGCGTCGCGCTCACCCACCTCCAGCAGGCGACCACCCGCCACCCCTCGCTGGCCAAGCACTGCGTCTCCATCGCGCGGGCGCTGGGCCGGGCCGCGGTCGCCAAGTACGGTGCCGCGCACCGCGCCCAGGCGTTCTCCCGACCGGTGTGCGACACCTCGTTCGCGTACGGAGTCGCCTCGACCCTGTAGCCCGCGACCGTAATCATCAGCAGCCCACCGCGCAGCGTTCCGTCCCGCGGGTCACCACATAGGGTGCACACCATGACAGGTGACCCGCGCGCGCCCACGCCCCACGCGCCCCCTTCACACCCCACCCAAGCCGTAGTGCTGGCCGGCGGCCAGGGATCGCGGCTCCGCCCGTACACCGATGACCGGCCCAAGCCGATGGTCGAGATTCCCGGAACCGGAATTCCGATCATCGGCCACCAACTCGCCTGGCTGGCCGCCGAAGGCGTCACCGACGCCGTGGTCTCCTGCGGTCATTTGGCCGAAGTCCTCCAGGACTGGCTCGCCGCCGCGGACCTGCCGCTGCGCGTCAGCACCGTCGTCGAGGACGAGCCGCTCGGCCGCGGCGGCGGCCTCAAGCACGCCGCCGCTTCGCTGCCCCGCCCCGACCAGCCCTGGTACGCCACCAACGGCGACATCTGGACCCGCTTCTCGCTGCGCGACATGGCCGACTTCCACCAGGAACGCGGCGCCGAGGCGACCCTCGCGCTCGCCCGCCCCCGCATCCCCTGGGGCGCGGTGGAGACCGACGAGTTCGGCCATGTGCTCGACTTCATCGAGTCGCCCCCCTCTCCCTATCTGATCAACGCCGGCGTCTACGTCTTCTCCGCCGCCTTCACGGCCCTGCTCCCGGACTTCGGCGACCACGAACGCACCACATTCCCCCGCCTGGCCCGCGAACGCCGCCTGGCCGGCTTCCCGCTGCCGCACGGGGCGTACTGGCGCGCGATCGACACGGCGAAGGACCTCACCGAGGCGGCGAAAGAGCTGGCGGCACAGGGGCGTTGAGCGCGGGCGCGGGCGCGGGCGCGGGCGCGGCCGCTTGAGCGCGGGCGGGCGCGGTGCGGTGGCGTTGTGGGTTCGCCGGGTGCGGCGACCACGCCCCGTGCGGCAGATGTACGCGCGGTGCGGTGGCGTTCTGCGGCGCGACGGACGCGGTCGCCTGCGGCGGGCCGGGGCGGACGGACGGCACATAAGCAACCCGGCCCCTCGCTCGGCCCCGCCCTGCCACGCGCCGTGCCGTGCCGTGTCGCAGCGCCGTGATGGCCCGGCAGGCTCCGTGGCGACCTTCCGATGCCTCTTCGTGGCTTCTGCGTGGCGTTACGGGCCCCTTCGAGGCACCCAGGGCTGTTACTTACCCGGCCGTGGGCGCGGGGATGAGCGCGCGGGCCCGCGTGCGGCGCTCTGAGCGCCGCCCAGGCCCTCGCCGAGCCTGTCCCCGGCGGTAGTTGGGCCCCGGCGCCGGCGTGCGCCACTCGGCACGACCAGGGTGTCCCAATCGCCTGGGGGCACCTCCCGGCCGAAGGCTGGGGGAAAGCTGGGGGAAAGCTGATTTCAACCTCGCACGCGTACCCGAACGCGAAGCCGCCCCACGGCACTTGACCGTGGGGCGGCTTCGCGTACGTACGTCTTGCGTATGAGGCAGATCCCGGCCGGCTGCCACGGCCCCTGACTGCCAAGGCCCCCGGCCGCCGGGCCACTTGTCGGCCCGGCAGCCCGGCAACCCCGGCAACCCCGCAGCCCAGCGGCCGGCGCCCCGTCAGCCCAGCAGCCCGCCCAACGCACCGCGGCTGCTGGAGCCCTCGCCGTTGCCGCCGCCCGTGCTGCCGCCGCCGGTGGAGCCGCCGCCGGCCGTGCCGCCACCTCCGCTGCTGGTGGGGGGCGGGGCCGCCGGGCGGACCGGGGCCTGTTGTTGCGGGACGGACTGCTGCGGGGCCTGTGTCGTCTGGCCCTGGTCCTGGCCCTGGGTCTGGCCCTGGGTCTGGCCCTGGGTCTGCTGGGACTGGCTCGGCTGCTGCTGGTCGCCGCCGACGCGGCCCGTCTCCCGTGCCGTTCCCGGCGCGGCGGGGGTCGAGGCGGAGGGCTTGGCGGAGCGCCGGGCGGCCGGGGAGCCCGGCCGCCCGGCGGTGGGGCCCTGCGAGGAGCGTTCCGAGCCCGAACGCTGCGGCATCGGGGAGCCCGGCAGATTGTTCGTCGGCGCCTCGCCGCGTCCCGGTACCTGCACGGTCCGCGAGGACCGCACCGCGCCGCCCAGCATCGAGCCGAGCAGCAGCGTCAGACCGACCACGACAGCCGCCATGACCATGCCGCGCCGCAGCACCCGGCGGCGCAGCTCCCGCAGTTCGGAGCGCGGGCCGAGCCGCCGCCAGGCCTCGCCCGCGAGCCGGGCGTCCAGCGAGTAGACCGGCGCACCCGCGATGACGAGCGGGCTCCAGGCTGCGAGGTAGATGATGTCAGGCGCGTCGTAGGCCGGTACGGTCCGCCAGCTCACCGTCATGATCAGCGCGGCGGAGAGCAGCGCCCCGAAGGAGGCCGCGAGCCGCTGCCACAGTCCGAAGACCGTCAGCACGCCGACCACGACCTGGAGGAAGGCCACGGTGAGCCCGGCGCCGACCGGGTGCCCCAGCGCGAAGTCGCGCAGCGGGGCGGCGGCGGCCCAGGGCTCCAGCGAGACCAGCCACTTGACCATCGAGCCGCGCTCGCCGCCGTCGAAGTAGACGGGGTCGCACAGCTTGCCCATGCCGGCGTAGATCGAGATGAAGCCGAGGAAGACGCGCAGCGGGAGCAGCACGACCCCGAGGTTCATCCGGCGGCCCGGGTAGTAGGCGTGCCGGACCGAGTCGCTGTTGCGCCGGCGGCGCGGCGCGGCCTCCTCGGACGCGTCGGATTCGTCGTCGTAGCGGTCGTCGCCGTACCGGTCGTCGCCGTACCGGTCGTCGCCGTACCGGTCGCCGTCGTACCGGTCGCCGTCGTACCGGTCGCCGTCGTACCGGTCGCCGTCGTAGGCGCCGACCGCGGGCCGGACGCCGCGCAGGAGTTCGCCGTCGGGAGGCCCGCCGGTGCCGGCTCTGCGTTGGCCGATGACGGTCGGAGGCAGTTCGCCGGCGGCGATCCGGGGAATCACCTGAGTGGAACCCCCGTCACCGCCCGAACTCCCGTGCCCGCCGTTGCCCGCGAGGGCGACGGCCGCTGTGTTCGCGCTGGATTTCCTTACCGCCTGCAGGAGTTCGGTCGCCGCCGGGTCCCCGGGCTCGGTCCGGCCGCTCCACACGACGGGAGCACGGCGCCGCTGGGACGCCCCCCGCCGGAGGCCGATGGCACCTGGGATCGCCGCGATCTGCGCGGTGTCCACCAGCGAGCGGGCGACAGCGGGCCCGGCGAACTTCCGCGCCACGCGGGGGCTCCGGGCCAGCTGCACGCGGAAACTCGCGTGATTGACAATGACTTGCGCGGGATCGCACGGCACCTTGACCGAGCTCAGGACCGGTTCGTCGTCGAAGCCGGGCGAGCTTCCCCCCGAAGGCGTGCGGGGTGTTCTGGTGTCCACGCTCATCTAACCGAGTGACTCTCGATTAAGACACTGCCTTGACCGAGACGATCTGTCCGAGACCCGTCAAGATCATCGGGGCGCGTCGCGGACGGGTGCGACGCCGGCCCCGGAGGCCACCCGAGCCCCGGTGCGCACAGCGCCGGCCGGGCTGAGATTCAGCCCGGCCGGCGCTTGAGGACAGCCCGGACAGCTTGACCAGCTCGAACAGCTCGCGGACAGACAGCGCGGGTCACAGCGGCGGCCTAGACCCGGCGGCGAGCCGCCTCGTACAGCACGACGCCCGCCGCGACACCCGCGTTGAGCGACTCGGAGCCGCCCGGCATCGGGATGCGGACGCGTACGTCGCAGGTCTCGCCGACCAGGCGGGAGAGGCCCTTGCCCTCGCTGCCGATCACGATCACGACCGGGCCGTCGAACGCGGCGACCTCGCCGATCTCCGTCTCGCCGTCGGCGGCCAGGCCGACGACCGTCATACCGGCCTTCTGGTAGGCCTCGATCACGCGCGTCATGTTGGCGGCGCGGGCGACCGGCACGCGGGCCGCCGCTCCGGCCGAGGTCTTCCAGGCGCTGGCCGTCATGCCGGCGGCGCGCCGCTCGGGCACCACGACGCCGTGACCGCCGAAGGCGGCGACGGAGCGGACGATCGCGCCCAGGTTGCGCGGGTCGGTGATGCCGTCCAGCACGACGATGAGCGGGACCTCGCCCTTGTCGTAGGCGGAGGTGACGAGGTCGTCCGGGTGGGCGTAGTCGTACGGCGGCACCTGGAGCACGAGGCCCTGGTGGTGGAGGCCGTTCGTCATCCGGTCCAGCTCGGGCCGCGGCGCCTCCATGAGGTTCAGGCCGCGCTCGGTGGCGAGCTGGATCGCCTCGCGCACCCGCTCGTCGTTGTCGATGTACTGCTGGACGTACAGGGTGTTCGCCGGAACGCCCTCGCGCAGCGCCTCGAAGACCGAGTTACGTCCCACGACGAGCTCGTTGGTGCCCTTGGGGCCGCCGCGGCGCGGGGCCGGACGGCGGACGGTGTCCTGCTGCGCCCTGGCCTTGGCGTTCGCGATGCGCGCCTTGGAGTGGCCCTTGCGTTCGGAGGCGTGCGGCGTCGGCCCCTTGCCTTCGAGGGAGCGGCGCCGGTTGCCGCCGCTGCCGACCTGCATGCCCTTCTTGTTGGACGTGCGGCGGTTTCTGCGCTGGCTGTTCCCGGCCATGGGTCCGTCACCTATTTCTTACTGCTCAACAAACACGTACGTATGAGAAAGTCTGCCGCGCCACGGGCGCGGGCGCCCGGCCGGAGCGCCGGCCGGGTTCCCGGACGAGCGATCGGCCGGGCCGTCGAGCGAGCCCTCAGCCCAGTGACCAACGCGGTCCCGCCGGGGTGTCCTCGATTTCGAGGCCCGACTGCTGCAATTGGTCCCGGATGGCGTCCGCGGTCGCGTAATCCTTGCGTCCACGGGCCGCCTGGCGCTGCTCCAGTACGAGCCGGACGAGCGAATCCACCACTCCGTGGAGGTCGCCGCCGCGTTCCGTACCCGCCCAGTGTTCGTCGAGCGGATCGAGGCCCAGTACTCCGAGCATCGCACGGACCTCGGCCAGCCGGGCAACCGCGGCTTCCTTGTCGTCGGCCGCGAGGGCGGAATTTCCCTGCCGGACCGCGGCGTGCACGATCGCCAGCGCCTGCGGAACGCCCAGGTCGTCGTCCATCACCTCGGCGAAGGCGGGCGGCACCTCGGCGGCCGGATCGACCGTCTTGCCGGCCTTCTCGACGACGCGCTGGACGAAGCCCTCGATGCGGGCGAAGGCGGACTCCGCCTCGCGCAGTGCTTCCTCGCTGTACTCGATCATGGAGCGGTAGTGCGGGGTGCCCAGGTAGTAGCGCAGCACGATGGGGCGCCAGCGCTTGACCATCTCGGAGACCAGCACCGAGTTGCCGAGCGACTTGCTCATCTTCTCGCCGCTCAGCGTCACCCAGGCGTTGTGCGTCCAGTACGCGGCGAAGTCGTCGCCGTAGCCCTTGGCCTGCGCGATCTCGTTCTCGTGGTGCGGGAAGACGAGGTCGACGCCGCCGCCGTGGATGTCGAACGCCGCGCCCAGGTACTTGTGGGCCATCGCCGAGCACTCCAGGTGCCAGCCGGGCCTGCCGCGGCCCCACGGGGTCTCCCAGCTGGGCTCGCCGGCCTTGACGGCCTTCCACATCGCGAAGTCGCGCTGGTCGCGCTTGCCGGTCTCGCCCTCGCCGGCGGGCTGGCGGAGATTGTCCAGCTCCTGGTTGCTGAGCGCGAGGTAGTCCGGGTACGAACGCACGTCGAAGTAGACGTTGCCGTCGGCGGCGTACGCGTGGCCCCGCTCGATGAGCCCGCGCATCATCTCGATCATCTCGGGAATGTGACCGGTCGCACGCGGCTCGTACGTCGCCGGGAGGCAGCCGAGGAGGTCGTACGCGGTGTTGAAGGCGCGCTCGTTGCGGTAACCGATCGACCACCACGGCTCGCCGCTCTCGGCGGCCTTCGCGATGATCTTGTCGTCGATGTCCGTGACATTGCGGATGAAGGTCACGCCATAGCCGCGGTACTCGAACCAGCGGCGCATGATGTCGAAGTTCAGGCCGGAGCGGATGTGGCCGATATGCGGTGCGGCCTGCACGGTCGCGCCACACAGGTAGATCGAGACACAGCCCGGGACGAGGGGGGCGAAGTCACGGGTCTGCCGGGTACCGGTGTCGTACAGGCGAATGGTCACCCGACAAGGGTAGTCGGCCGACAGCAGTGCCCCGCGACCCTTTCGGTCACGGGACACTGGAGTGTGCTGTCAGGTGCGCCACGCGGCGCGACGTCCGGCAACCTCAAGTCCAGCCTCAGCGCAGCGCCCGCCGCAGCACCAGCGCCGTGGCCAGCGCGGCCAGGCCCTCGCCGCGGCCGGTCAGCCCGAGGCCGTCCGTCGTGGTGCCGGAGACCGAGACGCGCGCGCCGATCGCCTCGGACAGTGTCTTCTGCGCCTCTTCCCGCCGCTTGCCGATCTTCGGCCGTACGCCGATGACCTGGATCGCGACATTGCCGATCTCGAAGCCCGCGGCCCGCACGATGCGTGCCGCCTCGGTCAGCAGCGCGACCCCGGACGCGCCGGCCCACTCGGGCCGGTCGGTGCCGAAGTGGGCGCCGAGGTCGCCGACGCCCGCGGCGGAGAACAGCGCGTCACACGCGGCGTGCGCGGCGACGTCCCCGTCCGAGTGGCCGGCGAGGCCGTACTCGACGCCGTCGGCGGCCTCCCAGCGCAGGCCCGCGCACCACAGTTCGCGGCCCTGCTCGAAGGCGTGCACATCGGTGCCGATGCCGACCAGCGGCATCATGACCGGCTCGTTCTCGTCAGAACCCATCGTTGGCCCTCCTGCGGGCGAGTACCGCCTCGGCGAGGACCATGTCCAGCGGCCTGGTCACCTTGAACGCTTCCTCGTGGCCCGGCACGACCACGACCTGGACGCCGAGCCGCTCGACCATGCCGGCGTCGTCCGTCGCGCCCTGGCCCTCCAGGGCGACCGCGTGGTGCGCCCGGTCGAGCGTGGCCCGGTCGAAGCCCTGCGGGGTCTGTACGGCGCGCAGCACCGCGCGCTCGGGGGTGCCCACGACCGGCTCGGGCTCGCCGTCGGTGCGCGGCTCGACCTGCTTGACGGTGTCCGCGAGCGGCAGCGCCGGTACGACGGCGGGTGCGCCGCCGCGTACGGCCGCGATGACGGAGTCCACGGTGTCCACCGGGACCAGCGGGCGGGCCGCGTCGTGGACGAGCACAGTGGTGACGTCCGCGGGCAGCGCCGCCAGACCCAGCCGTACGGACTCCTGACGGGTCTCGCCGCCCGGCACCACGAGCACGTCGGCGGCCTCGGCCATGGGCAGCGGGTAGTCGTCGAGGAGCGTGCGGACCTCGGCGGCGCCGTCGGGCGGGGCGACCACGACGACCAGGGACACGGCGCGGGCGCGGGCCATCGCGCGGACCGCGTGCACCAGCATCGGGGTGCCGTTCAGCGCGCGCAGCGCCTTGGGGGCGCCGGGGCCGAGCCGCAGCCCGCGGCCGGCCGCGGGGATGACGGCGGCGGTCCGCGCGGGGCGCGCGGCGGGCCCGGTGGCGGAGTCGGATACGTCTGGGGACATTGCGTTGGCGTTCAGGTTTGCTTCCTCGGCCGACATGGGTATGGCCTCAGCGTGCCGGGCACGACCGCCCCGACCGGCCCCTTCCGTGACGACTGGTCGAGTTCCGGGTCCGGCACACCGATCCACACCGATCGATCCACACCGATCGCGGTGTGGGGATACGGGTATACAGCGTACGGAGGCAGACGTACGAATGCCGCAGCGCCCGGCGAGGTCGCTGTGCTCATCGGGGGCGAGTCCCCGAATTCCCAGCTGCGTCACTCGGGCGCTGCGGCGTTCGTGCGTGTCTTGTACTTTTCGGCTCTTGGCTTTTCGGCCAAGCCTTCAGCCAATGCGCCAAGCTTTCGGTCATGCGTTTCAGTCGTACGGGCTGTACGTGTCACGCGTGCCGTACAGGTCGTGCGTCAGGACGCGAGAACCTCGTCGAGCAGAGCCTCGGCCTTGTCCTCGTTGGTGTTCTCCGCGAGAGCAAGCTCGCTCACCAGAATCTGTCGTGCCTTGGCGAGCATGCGCTTCTCGCCTGCGGAGAGACCCCGCTCGCGCTCACGACGCCACAGGTCGCGAACGACCTCAGCGACCTTGATCACGTCACCGGAGGCGAGCTTTTCGAGATTTGCCTTGTAGCGGCGGGACCAGTTGGTCGGCTCTTCCGCGTACGGCGCGCGCAGCACCTCGAAGACCCGCTCCAGCCCCTCCTGGCCGACCACATCGCGTACGCCGACGAACTCCGCATTGTCCGCCGGTACACGCACCGTCAAGTCGCCCTGGGCGACTTTGAGCACCAAGTAGGTCTTGTCCACGCCTTTGATCTGGCGAGTTTCGATAGCCTCGATCAGCGCGGCCCCGTGATGGGGATAGACCACGGTGTCGCCAACCTTGAACGTCATGTGACAGGTACCCCTTCCGTGGCTATCCAGAGTAACACGGGAACGGGTTCTTCTGAATGGCGTTTTCGCAGGTCAGGGCGCATCTCGGGGCTTGACAACAGCGGCCGGAACGTGCTGCGCGGGCTCTCCGGAAGCGGGTATTCGCAGGTCGGAGGTGCTGTGGAGGCGAGGCGAAACGCGTACGGTACACGTGCTTCCGAGACCCTGCGACAGGCCCTAAGTCCCGGTTTGCCGGGATCCGCATGGCGGACTTCCCGTACTCCGTTCGGTGTCCTTCGGGTGTTGTCCGGGTGCGTGTCCGCGTGATGTCGGCCCGATTCTTGAATTGATCACCGTGGCCCGGATCACCAGCGCGATCAATTCTGTGATCGTCATGCATTCCTTACGGATAATCCCCCGGACGGACGCACCCTCGATATTCAGCCGTACTCGGTCAGCCGCACTCCGCTCGCACCGGTGCGGACGGCCGTGCGGCAGCCGCGCGCCGGCCGCGTCGCCGGCCGCCGGAAGTCGCTCGGCGGCCCGGGGGGGCGGGTCGGGTGCGGCAGCCGTACAACGGCTCGGTAACCTAAGGCCCGCTGACACACCCTTGGTGCGGCTGGTGCGGCTTCAACACCAGCCGTCGCCGCACATCCACCCGCGACCGGGCGCACAGTTCGGCCGCCGTAGCTCGTCCTAGGAGATACCGCAGCCGTGAGCAGCAGCCTTCGACGCGGTGCCCTCGCCGCCACCGTCCTCGCGCTTTCGATCGCTTCTCTCTCCGCGTGCGCGGCCGGGAACGACGCCCAGACGCTGCAGGTCAAGCCGGACAACGCCGAGGCCACCGTCGGCGACATCAAGATCCAGAACGCCACGGTGATCACTGAGCCCGACGGCGAGACCGGCCCCGCCGTGGTCACGGGGACCGTCTTCAACAACGGCGCCAAGGCGCAGACGCTCGACGCCATCGAGGTGGAGGGCGCCCGCTCGCGGGTCAAGCTCACCTCCGCGAAGGGCAAGGGACCGATCGTCGTCCCGGCCGGCGGTTCGGTGCTGATCGGCGGCAAGAACAACGCGAGCGCGCTGCTGGCCGACGGCAAGCTGTCCGCCAAGGACGGCAACGCGCAGCCGATCGTCTTCGACTTCAGCAGCACGGGCCGGGTCAAGATGCGGGCCTTCGTGGTCCCCGCGACGAGCTACTTCGAGAAGTACGGGCCGAGCAAGGTGCCGCAGCCGTCGCGGACCGCGACCCCCTCGGGCTCCGCGACGCCGTCCGGCTCGGGTACGCCGACCGGCTCGGCGAGCACGGACGCCAATGCGGCCGGAGCCGATGGCACAACCGCTGACAACGCCAACGCCGATGCCGTCAACGGCGCCGAGGCGGGTGCCACCAGCTCCCCGTAGTCCGGGAGCCCCGGCGGGGGCCCGGCACGGCCGGCGGGACGTCCAGCGCGCGCTGAGGCGGCTTCCCGGAGCCGTGGCGAGCGCGGCGCCGGCAGCCGGGCGGCCAGTAGCCGAGTACACAGCCGAACGCCCGCCGCCCCCCTGATGAGGGAGGCGGCGGGCGTTCGGCTGTCGCGCTTTCACGCAGCGGTTCTCTCAACGCGGCGGTTCTTGCGCAGCAGCGGTTTACGGCTCGAACTTGTAGCCCAGCCCGCGGACCGTGACCAGGTAGCGCGGGGCTCCCGGGTCGGGCTCGATCTTGGCGCGCAGCCGCTTGACGTGGACGTCCAGCGTCTTGGTGTCGCCCACGTAGTCGGCGCCCCAGACCCGGTCGATGAGCTGCATCCGGGTCAGCACCCGGCCGGCGTTCCGCAGCAGCATCTCCAGCAGGTCGAACTCCTTGAGCGGGAGGTCCACCTTGCCGCCGGAGACCGTGACCACATGGCGGTCGACGTCCATCCGTACCGGCCCGGCCTCCAGGGCCGCCAGGGTGGCCTCCTCGGGCTCGCCGCCGCGGCGGCGCAGCACGGCCCGGATGCGGGCCACCAGCTCGCGGGACGAGAAGGGCTTGGTCACATAGTCGTCGGCTCCTATCTCCAGGCCGACGACCTTGTCGATCTCACTGTCCTTGGCGGTCACCATGATCACCGGGACATTGGATTTGAGCCGCAGCTGCCGGCAGACCTCGGTGCCGGGCAGGCCCGGCAGCATGAGGTCGAGCAGCACCAGATCGGCGCCATTGCGGTCGAACTCGTCCAGCCCGTCGGGCCCCGTCGCCGCGATGGCGACCTCAAAGCCCTCCTTGCGGAGCATGTACGACAACGCGTCGCTGAACGATTCCTCGTCCTCGACGACGAGCACTCGGGTCACGGAAGGACCTCCGGGGCTGGAAGTGGTGCGTTGGTGAGGGTGTCGTACGGGAGGTCCTCGTCGTCGAGGCCTCCGGTTGATCGTTCGGAGGGTGCGATCAGTGCGCCGCCGCGGTCCCGTTCCCGGCCGCGGGCGGCTTCCGGGAGCCGGAGGGTGAAGGTGGAGCCTTGGCCTTCGGAGCTCCAGACGGTGACTTCCCCGCCGTGCGAGGCCGCCACGTGCTTGACGATGGCGAGCCCCAGGCCGGTGCCGCCGGTGGCGCGGGAGCGCGCCGGGTCCACCCGGTAGAAGCGCTCGAAGATGCGCTCGCGGTCCTTCTCGGAGATGCCCAGGCCCTGGTCGGTGACAGCGATCTCGATCAGATCGCCGCCGGAGGCTGGGATGCGCCGGCCGGCTATGCCGACCCGGGTGCGGGCCGGGCTGTAGTTGACCGCGTTCTCGACGAGGTTGCCGAGGGCGGCGGCGAGCTGGCCGCGGTTGCCCCAGATCCGCAGGTCGGAGGCGCCGCCGACGGCCATGGTGATCTGTTTGGTGCCGGCCTGCTGGCGGCAGCGGTCGATGGCCTCGGCGACCAGGGTGTCGACCCTGACCGGTTCGGCGTCCTCCAGCGGGTCGTCGTTCTGCACCCGCGAGAGGTCGATGAGTTCCTGCACGAGGTTGGTCAGCCTGGTCGCCTCTATCTGCATCCGGCCCGCGAAGCGGGTGACCGCCTCCGGGTCCTCGGACGCGTCCATCACGGCTTCGGAGAGCAGTGAGAGCGCGCCCACCGGGGTCTTGAGCTCATGGCTGACGTTCGCGACGAAGTCGCGGCGTACAGCCTCGATGCGGCGGGCCTCGGTGAGGTCCTCGACCAGCAGCAGGACCAGCCTGGAGCCGAGCGGGGCGACTCTGGCGGAGACCGCGAGGGCTTCGCCGCGGCCGGTGCCGCGCCGTGGGAGGTCGAGTTCGATCTGCCGTATCTCGCCGTCCCGCCGGGTGTCCCGCGCCAGCTGGAGCATCGGTTCGACGGCGAGTTTCCCGCCGCGCACCAGCCCCAGGGCGTACGCCGCCGAGCTGGCCTTGACCACCGAGTCCGCTTCGTCGAGGACCACGGCGGAGGACCGCAGGACGGACAGGACCGTGTCCACGCCTGGCGGCAGCACCGCGTCGGTGTGCAGCGAGCTGCGGGTCGGCTTGGCCTGGTCGCGCTCGCTCCAGCGGAACGCGAGTACGGCGATGACGCCGGTGCAGAGACCGGCTATCGCTGCTACTGCGGCGATTGCCGCGTCCACGTTCATGTCCCCAGGTTATGCGCCTGACGGGACACATCCACAGCCGTCCGGGTGCGCTCTCGAACAGACGTTGCCGAGAGTTCACTGTGACGTCGGTACCGGTTCACCCCGCGCACCCGGTAAAGCGGCGCACGCCGGGGGCGCGGACCGGGCAGCGCGCAACCGCCGGAGTGTGCGTTACCGAGAGTTCACCGTGATGTCGGGACTGGTTCATACGGGTGGTCGGCGCAGGACGCGTTTCGGACACACCGTGGGAGCGTGGGGCAACGACCCACGGATTGAGTACGGAACAAGTACTGAGCCGAGTACATGAGCCATGTACATGAGCCGAGTACTGAGCACGGCACAAGCAGCACCGAACAAGCAAGCAGCACGGAACACGTACGGACAGCACTGCCAGTCGAAGCGAGAGAAGGTCTGTGATGCGGGACGCGTACCACGAGGAGCTGGATTCGATCGGCGAAGGTCTGGTCGAGATGGCCCGGCTCGTCGGCTCCGCGATCGGCCGCGCCACCACGGCGATGCTCGACGCCGACCTCAAGCTGGCCGAAAGCGTGATCGCGGCGGACCAGAAGGTCGACGACCTGCAGCACGACCTGGAGGCACGAGCCATAGCCCTGCTGGCCCGGCAGCAGCCGGTCGCCACCGATCTGCGGATCGTGGTCACCTCACTGCGGATGAGCGCCGACCTGGAGCGCTCCGGCGACCTCGCGCAGCACGTCGCGAAGCTCGCCCGGCTGCGCTTCCCGGCCAAGGCCGTGCCGCACGACCTGCACGCCACCATCCTGGAGATGGGGCAGCTGGCGCAGCGGCTGATGGCCAAGTCCGCCGAGGTGATCATCACCAAGGACGTCGACCTCGCGCTCCAGCTGGAGCACGACGACGACGAGATGGATCTGCTGCACCGCACGCTCTTCCAGCACCTGATGGACGACCGCTGGAAGCACGGCATCGAGACGGCCGTCGACGTGACGCTGCTCGGGCGCTACTACGAGCGGTTCGCGGACCACGCGGTGTCGGTCGCCAAGCGCGTCGTCTACCTGGTCACCGGCGAGCACGCGGACCAGTTGGTCGCCGGCGGTCCGCAGGCAGCGCAGGCTGCGCAGTCCGCGCAGGCAAAGGGCGAGGGCGCGGCCAAGGCGGAGGAGGCGTAGCGGCGGGCTGGGCTGAGCCGGGCCGGCGAGGTCGTGAGGCTGCGGCCATGAGGCTGGGGTCATAGGGCCGGCGCAGTGCGGGACGGTTGGGCGCGGCGAGGGTGACGCGGTGGAGCGGCGTGGGGCCGCGTGCCTCCGCGCGCCGTTGACGCGCCCGCCCGGGGTGGGCAATGAGTGGGTAAGGAAGCCGACCACCTCCAAGGAGGTACCTCATGGCGGATCACCCCATTCCAACCACCACCCGCGATCAGCCGTCCACCGACCGGCCCGCGCTGCCCCTGCTGGGCGCGTGCGGGTGCGGCCCGGCGTGCGGCTGCGGATGTCAGTCCGGCGGGCCGTGCGGTTGCGGCGGCGGCTGCGGCTGATCACCGATTTCGGGCGTGGCCCACCGCGCGTTGTCGTGCGGTGAGCGGCGCTTGGTGACGCCGCGCGGTGAATGGCGCTCGCGCGGTGAACGCGGTGCAAGGTGCAAGGTGCATGCGAAGGGCCCCGGCCGGCGATCCCGGTCGGGGCCCTTCGTGCGTGAGGCGCGTGTCGTACGTGAGGCGCGTGTGCCGCGTGCGGTGACGCTCGGTGCGTGTCGTACGTGTGCTGCGTGTGCTGCGTGTGCTGCGTGTGCTGCGTGTGGTGACGCTCGGTGCGTGTGGCGCGTGCGGTGCGGGGTCCTACTTCTTCTTGCCCTGGTTCTTGCGAGAGATCTTGGCGAGCTGGGTTTTTGCTGGTGAGGATGCTGATCGACAGCCGGTGAGTGGTCGTCATTGGTCGCTGTCGGGTACTGCTGAGCAACCTCGGACGGCCCACAGACGGCCCAGCCGTCGACTGTCGGCGGGGCGCTATCGGCCGATGGGAATCTCGTAGACGATCTCGCACAGAGCTGCAGGGAGGACGATGTCCGCCGTTTCCACGGGCTGCCCCTGGTCGCTGTAGTACGTCCGCCTGATGTGCGTGACAAGGGCGGCCTTCTGGATCCCGAGGAGTGATGCCTCCTCGGCAGTCGCGAGCCGCGGTTCCGGCCGCTCCACGGCATGGCTGACCGTGATGCCGATTTCGGCCATGCGGTTGACCACGCCGACTCCGGCGTGTGGCCCGCCCTCTGGGAGGACGACCAGGGTTCCAGCGGTGAGCTCGTACGGCTCCCAGCTCGTCGACAGCTGCACCGGCCTGCCGTCGGCGAGGAACTCGTACACGGTACGGACGCACCGGTCCCCCTCAGCGATGCCGAGCCGCGACGCGATCTCACCGGGCGCCGGCACCTTCGCCTCGGTCCGGCTCTCCCAATCCCCCTGCTTGCCCAAGGCGTTCATGTCCGCGCGGAACGGGGAACCACCGGGCTGCTCGCGAGCAGAGGAACGGACCACACGCACTCGACTTCGAGGAGCGGAGACGTACGTCCCGGACCCGGCGCGGCCTTCCAGCACTCCTTGGGAGATCAGTAGCTCCTGAGCCCGCCGGACCACGTTCTCGCCGACGCCGCACTCTTCGGCGATCTGGGCACGTGAGGGGAGCCGGTCTCCAGGCGTCCACTCATGCTCCGCGATACGTCGCCGGAGCTTGTCGGCAAGGCGGAGATACGGCGGCTGCTCAGACATATAGAAAAAACTAGTCCACTAGCTCTAATCTAGTTAACTAGCTTCACCCAACGTGATCAACCGACAACGGAGGCCGGTCTGTGCCTGCTTCGGAAGCAAGTGCAGAAGGCATCGCAGCGCGGTTGTCCGCCGTTGGACTCGCCCCTCGCATGCAGCAGCACGCCCACTTCACCTCGATCGAAGCGGAGGTACCGGAATCGCTCCCCGCGGAGTCATGGCGGGAGGTCTTGGAAGCAGTAGCGGAGGCCGACCGATTCGGACTCCTCGCCAACAGCTTGAACGGCCGCACCTTGTGGGCCGCCGTACGCACAGCGGCTCCCGCGACGGATGACGTCCGGGGACCTGGCCGTCAGAGATAGGAGCTGATTCAACGTGTTCAACCGAACCCGCCACGCCGTCTCGTGCACCGACGAGAGGGGCTTCCCGACGATGGGGAGCCACCGCTCCCCGGAGCCCGCCCGGCCGGCGTTCGCGTCGCACCATCACTTCGGCTGCGAACGGCTCGCGACGGCGGAGGTCGTCTGATGCCTCCTCGTCAGCAATCTCCCGGCACGCACACACACGCCGATCGTTACCGGTCGAGTTCGTGCCTCATCGGTACGCACTGGGAGTGCACGCAGTCCGGCCCGACTGCGGCACCGATCGGCATCCCCGTGGTCTACGAGGCCTGCACTTGCGCCTGCCACGCGACGGCTGCCGACCTCGACCTCCGGATGGAGGTGCCGCGGTGAAGAGCTGGGCTCCAGGTGGCGCGGTGGCCAACCCCGTCGAGATCACCGCTTTTAGCGTGCAGCGCGGTGACGTCATCCAGATCGGAAGTCACCCGTATCGCGTGGCCGATCTCTTCCAACTCCCAGGCGGAGCAAAGCGCCTGCGCTTCGAGTCAGGCGAGCTGCTCACCATGCACTCCCGAACTCGGCTCGTAGCCCTACGGGTGATGAGGAGGTGGTGATGGGATCCGTGCCTTCTCGCCGTCACGCCATCGCTGACGACATTCGGGACCAGATTTTGACCGGCCGGATCAAGGCAGGCGAACGCCTCGCCTCTGAGTCGCGGCTCGCCTCCCACTACACGGTCAGCACCGCGACCCTGCGGAACGCACTCTCGGTTCTCCAGGCTGAAGGGCTCGTCGAGAAGATTCACGGCAAGGGCAACTTCGCTCGCTATCCACGCCGCAGGATCACTTACGTCGGCGGTGGCCACCCACTCCAGACAAAGACCTCGGACGAGTCAGCCTACACGTCAGCGTCCGCACGACCAACCTTGAGGCGCACGGCCAACTCCTCGGCCTACTGAAGGTGCCGGCAAGCAGCCCACTGACCGAATTCCTCTGCCTGAGCCACGAGGGAGAGTCGCCACACAGCCTGTCTCGCATCTATGTCCCCCGCGACCTCGCTCCGCCTGACAAGTCGCCCTGCTGCAAGACCATTGAGGCGCAGTTGGCGGAACTCCGCCCGCCGCTGGCCGAGATCCGGGAGAGAGTCAGCGCCCGTCCTCCGACACCCGAGGAAGCAGCCGCTCTTCGGATCAGCTCGGCCCTGGCCGTGCTCGCGATTACACGCGTGGTGGCTGACGGCACGGGCCGCGTCGTGGAGGCGGCACTCCTGGTGCTCCCCGGCGATCGCGCGGATGCGTTCTTCACCACCGACCACGTGACCGGAGAGAAGAGGCGGGGAGGATGACGACCCAACATGAGCTGAGGCTTCTCCCCTGGACAGGGCCTGACGGGAAACCCTGCTACTTGAGCACTGACGACAGCAATGGCCACCTATCCCGCCTGGCCGACAACACCGAAGCCATCCAGTTGGGTATGGCAGCCGAACTCCTGGGGCACGCCGATCAAGTGCTAGCCAGTAAGGAAGCGGAACTGAACGAGTTGCGGCTACTGACGGTGGCCATGAGTGGGGCGCTGCGTGACGCGCTCCGGGTAGCGACCAGCCGCGGCTATCGCCTTCCCCAGACAGTCGCATCAGACTGCGAGGAAGTTTTCTAGGCCGCCGCAGCCGCCAGCGACCTTTGAATAGCGGCTAGGCAGCGATCGGAAGAGAGGCCCCCGGAATTAGCCTCGGACTCCTCCATCGTCGCGCCAGGCCGAGCCGGCACCTGCAGCAGCGTAGGGGATGCCCAAGGGCACACGGCTTCGGAGGCCCCATGCGACTCGCTAGGCCTTACGGGCATCCTCTTCCGCCTCGCCCGTCCACGAATAGGCCACGGCCTGCGAGGTGGTGGTTCACGACCCGGACCCCGGCGGGCGCACCACACGTGGGGACCTCAACGATCGCACCGGCGATGCTGTCGTTGAACTCACAGCTCGTCAGCAACTGCATCGCGGCCGTCTCCGACGCAGGTGGGACCACGACCTGGCGGACAGAGGCTGAGAACCTACAAGATGGCGAGACAGCACATGGCATGATCGTGTATAGGTCGGCCAATGAACTTGGCTCAGGGCTCTGCATAGGTGGGGACGAATGGTGACGAACGGTGATCTACTGATCGGTCCGGATGACCAGGCTGCCGCTGAACAGCAAATCGTGGAACAGTCCAAGCGCATCGACTTCTACATCACTGAATACACGGTCGAAATTCTGGCCAATAAAATGCGGGCTAAGGAATACGTCGTTCCCCGCTATCAGCGAGCCTTCACATGGGAGGCTGAGCGTAAATCCAAGTTCATCGAGTCTGTAATCATGGGGCTACCGATCCCGTTTGTGTTCTTCTGGGAGATGGAAGACGGAAAACTCGAAATCGTAGACGGGTCTCAACGACTTCGCACCCTAGAAGAGTTCATCCTTGGGAACTTCCAACTCGGGGAACTCGATCAACTCTCACATATTTCCGGGTTCAGGTTCGCAGATCTTCCCGAATCACGGCAACGGAAGATTAAAAATAAGTCGATTCGCGGGATTGTTCTGAACGAGCACGCCGACGAGGCCGCTCGACTGGATATGTTCGAGCGAATCAACACGGGAAGCAAAATCGCAAACAAGGCCGAAGTTAGGCGCGGAGCGCTTGCCGGTCCGTTCCTCGACCTAGTTATGGAGTTGGCCGAAGACCCTCTCCTTGTCTCACTTGCCCCCATGAGCAAGAAACAAAAGGACGAACGGGGTTACGATGAACTTGTAACTCGGTTCTTTGCGTACGGTGACGGCCTCGGGGATTACAGAGATCGCCCGTCTGACTTTATTTTCAAATACGCCAAAAGAATGAATTTGGCTTTTGCCACGGACCCAACCCTGGCCATCTCTTACGCCCGCAGATTTCGGGAGACACTGGAGTTCGTTCAGAGGGTCTTCCCGTACGGGTTCCGCAAGTCCTCTAACGGAAATGCGACACCCCGAGCCCGATACGAGTCCATCGCCCTTGGCTCCTACTCCGCCATCCAGGAACGCCCTGAGATTGTGAACTTTGGACGCGAGCGCTTCAATGTAGAGAGCTGGCTTCGAAGTGATGAGTTTGTCGGCATCACGGGGTCCGACGGGGCGAATGCACGCGCACGGCTTGAAGGCCGCATCGGTTTTGTGCGAAGCCGCCTGGTCGCCGCATGAGCACTGCAGATCTTCTGCCGTTCTTCGAGGAGCGGTTTGGTGAAGTTGACTCCTATATCGACCTCCTCGAGAAGGTCGAGGAGGCGACTCAGAACGGAATTCCCCGCATCGCTGTATCAGAATATAGGATCACGGCCAAGCAGCAGAAAATCCTATATAGCAGCGTCTATCTACAGCTGTACAACCTCGTCGAAGCCACGATGGCTAGATGCGTATCCGAGTTAACTGACGCGACCTCAACTGTAGGTAGGTGGCAGCCTCATCAACTCAATGACCAGCTCATGAGTGAATGGGTGAGGTCCACAGCGCGCACTCACGCCGATATGTCCGCAGAGAATCGGCTGAAGCATGCACTCGAGATGAGCGCTCACATCGTGCAGCAACTTCCAATCAAGCCTTTCGTTATAGATGTCGGTGGCGGAGGGAACTGGGACGATCAGGTAATCTACAAGATGGCCGAGCGGTTGGGCTGCCCGCTGTCGCTAACCTCGCCCACCCAGGCAAGCGTCAAGCGGAAGAAGCGTGACGGCCTGGGCCCTTTGCAGCTAGTCAAGAACCGCAGGAACGGCCTGGCACACGGTTCGATCTCTTTCGTAGACTGCGCGGATGGCGTACTGGCGAGCGAGCTACGAGAAACATCACGGAGCGTGGAGTCATACTTACGCGAAGTGATCACATGCTTTAAGAATTACATCGACTCCTATGATTTCCTCCGACCCGACAGCAGGCCAAGCGGTGATACGGCATGAGTGACGCCCCCCCTACTATTTCAGCGGTAGATCTGTTCTGTGGTGTCGGGGGACTTACTCACGGACTAGTGCGCAGCGGTATTAATGTCACAGCTGGAGTTGATCTAGACCCGCATTGCCGCTATCCGTTCGAGGCAAACAACGCTGCACCATTCATCGAGCGGGACGTGAAGGACCTTGACGCGGCCAGTCTCAAGCCGTATCTGGATCAAGGTAAGTACTCGCTGCTTGCCGGATGTGCACCGTGTCAGCCATTTTCTACGTACAGTCAGGGCGGTAGAAGTAAGAAGCGGGGTATGGACTGGCGGCTAGTCCATCACTTCGGCTCTCTCGTGTCTGATCTGCAGCCAGATCTTGTGACTATGGAAAATGTAGTTCAGCTGACTGATCACGAAGTCTTTTCAGAGTTTCTGGATTCCCTGAAAGGCTATGCTGTGAGCTGGACAAAGGTCGAATGCACGAAGCTCGGGGTTCCGCAATCACGAAAAAGGCTTGTTCTTCTGGCGTCAAAGCTCGGCGGGCACGGGCTGGATCTCGCTTCACAGTTCGGCGAAATTCCTCGCACGGTTCGAGAGGAAATCGGGAAACTGCCGCGTATTAGCGCTGGGGAACAACATCCCAGGGACCCTCTGCACACCGCTTCGTCCCTCAGCGAAACCAACATGAAGCGGATTAAGGCCTCGAAGCCCGGAGGCACTTGGCGCGACTGGGATCCGGATCTCATTGCGGCGTGCCACCGGAAAGCAACTGGCTCAACCTATCCCAGTGTCTATGGGCGGATGGAATGGGATGCGCCGGCTCCCACCATCACCACTCAATGCTTCGGGTATGGTAATGGGCGCTTTGGGCACCCCACCCAAGACCGTGCAATCTCTCTCCGAGAGGCTGCAATGCTGCAAACCTTCCCCAGGAATTACAAGTTCCTCAAGCGAGGTGAACAAGTCACTTTCAGCCGCCTAGGACGGATGATCGGAAACGCTGTTCCAGTTCGCCTTGGAGAGGTCATCGGGAAGTGCCTCGTGGACCACGTTCGCGCCTACGAGAACGGCACAACGGATGCGATGCCCATCGCCGTTCCGGAGCAGTTGGGTCGCCTGTTCTAGGCCGCTGGCTTGTTTCGTGGCCCAGGCTGGCGCACAGGTCGGTGGAGCGGCTTTGGGCTGGAGCTGCTTTGGGGCGAGTGATCATGGCCCCTTACGCTGGCCGCGATTCGGGCAGCACCTAGCCTGCCCGCAACAGCCCGAATCGGGGCCATGATCTTAGAGGCTCGCCCCAAAGTGGCTGCCTAAAGCCGTGGAGCCGACCGCCCCAGCCACAGAGGGGTTCCCCACCTTCTACCCGCAGCACGCAGCGCGCCGCCGGGCGCGGCCAGCCGGGGCGGAGACAGAGGCAGGCCGCGCCGCAAGGCGGCGCGCTCCCGCGCTGTGCGCGGGCTTGATGAAGTAGGGAAAGTTCTATCGGACCGGCGTCAGGCGCTTGCCATCATGGCTTCGCACGTGAGGGCCGCTCCCGTCGAGTGCGTCCAGAAGCCGGATCGCGTAGACCTCGGACATCCACTCCGTGACCTCTTCGGGCGTGAGCCAGCCGACCGCGGTTGATTCGCTGGACGTTCGCTCCGTGCCGCCGGCGGGCTTGCATCGGAAGACCAGGGCCACAATGCCGCGCGTCGTGTTCTTGTAGACCCCGGTGAGCTCGTCCACCTCGACGTGGATGCCCGTCTCCTCCAGGACCTCGCGCTGAACGCCCGCTTCGGGAGCCTCGTCGAGTTCGAGTACGCCGCCGGGGAGCTCCCAAGTGCCGTTGTCGGCACGGCGGATCGCCAGGAGTCGCCCGTCCTCGCGCACAACCACTCCGGCTACGGACACGGAGTGGAGTGGCGTTGACGTGCCTTCCTGCGCACTGTTACTCATGTACAGGAGCATAGGAGGAAGAGAAGGACTATGGAAACAGCAGTAGGAGGTGGGAGGTCCGTACCTCGGTACGTACAGATCGCCGAGGAGATCGTTCAGCAGATCCGCGCCGGAATCCTCAAGCCCGGCGACATGGTGCCCAGCGAATCGGAGCTCGTGGAGCGTTACGGCGTCGCGGGCGGCACCATTCGGAAGGCCATGGTGGAGGTCCGCGCGAGTGACCTCGTGGAGACCCGCCAGGGCAAGGGATCCATGGTCAAGTCCCGGCCGCCGGTACGGCACCGGTCCTCGGACCGCTTCAAGCGCTCCCACCGGCAGGGCGGCAAGGCCGCGTACCTCGCCGAGTCGGAGCAGTCCGGTGCGAAGGCCGACGTCAGCGTTCTCTACATCGGCCCGATGGACGCTCCGAAGGACATCGCAGAGCGGCTCGGCGTTCCGGTCGGCACTCAGGTGCTCGCCCGGCGACGGCTCTACTTCCGGAACGAGACCCCGGTCGAGACGGCCACGTCGTATCTCCCGTGGGAGGTCGCGAAGGACATCCCCGAACTGTTCGCGAAGAACCCCGGTGGCGGTGGCATCTACGCCCGACTCGAAGACCACGGACACGAGTTCACGGAGTTCGTCGAGACGCTGCAAGCCCGGCTGGCGACCAAGGCGGAAGCATCCGAACTGGCCCTGAGCCCCGGTGCTTCGGTAGTTCATCTGGTGCGTGAAGCGCGGACTACCGAGGATCGTGTCGTCGAGGTCTGCGACACCCTCATGGCCGCTGACCAGTTCGTTTTCAGCTACCGGATTCCGGCGACCGACTGACGCTCTCTCAACTCCTCACACCCCGCCGCGACTTCTTCGTCTCGGCGGGTTGACTCATGTATAGGAGTGATGCACTCTTCTTCATATAACTCATATACATGAGTGATGGAGTGCAGCATCTCTAGAGGAGTGATCTTTCGTGCGTACGATCCCCGTCGACACCTCCGCCGCGTCCGTGATGGTCGCCAAGACCCCGCAGATCAAGATCAAGGACCGCCGTACCGGCGAGATCGCCATGGACATCGAGAGCGGCGCGAAGCTCATGACCGTGGACGTGATGTTCGCGGCGAACGACGAGGTGGAGATCCTTTCGGTCACCGTCCCCGAGCCGGGCATCTCCGGCGAGCTGATGATGGGCACGCCCGTCGCCGTCACCGGGCTGATCGCCCGCCCGTGGGAGAACGAGTTCAACGGGCAGAAGCGGCACGGCATCGCCTTCCGCGCGGTGGCGGTCACCTCGCTCGTCGCTGGTGCCGAGAAGTCCAAGGCGGCCTGATCGTGGACTGGTTCCTGGTCACGCTGCTGCTGGTCGTCGTCACCGCAGTGATCCTGCGGTGGCGGCGTCCCGCCTGGTACTGGATGACCTTCGGGGTCACCTTCGCCGTGCTGCGGGTCGCGGTCCGGTACGCATCGGTCATGGACGCCTGCGGCCTCACGGTTCCGCCCTCGCGCTGGCGTCTCTCCCTCGCCAGGATGGCCAATCGTCCCGTCCCCGAGTCCCGGGCCCCGCGCATCCTCCGGCTCCGGCCGACCCGTACCGGGCTGGTCCTGCGTCTCAAGCTCCGCCCCGGCCAGGACGCGTTCGACGTCGCTTCGGCCACCGATCGACTTCGGCACTCCTTCGGGATGTACGGAGTCACCTCCCGCGAACTCCGGTCGGGGGTCGTCGAGTTACGGATGACTGGTTACGACGTCCTCCGGCGGGTGCAGATGCCCGCCAAGACCGACTGCGCTCCGCTGCGTATCCCTGTCGCACTGCGCGAGGACGGGTCCGTCCACTACCGCGACTACCGGGCAGTGCCTCACGGACTGACGCTCGGCGCGACCGAATCGGGTAAGTCCGTCTATCAGCGCAACCTGGTCGCCGGTCTCGCGGCTCACGACGTCGCCCTCGTCGGGATCGACTGCAAACAGGGCGTCGAGCTCTTCCCGCTGGCCCGGCGCTTCTCCGCCCTCGCCGACAACCCGGACACTGCGCTCGAACTCCTCGAAGCGCTCGTGCAACACATCGGAGACGTCTACCAACTCATACGCGCCGCCCAGCGCATCACCGTTGATGTTCCGGACGCCGACATCGCCGCGGACCTCTGGGATCTGCCGACCGACATGCGCCCGACTCCGGTCGTGGTCCTGGTCGACGAGGTGGCCGAGCTGGCGCTGTTCGCTACCAAGGACGAGGAGAAGCGCCGGGACCGGATCATCACCGCCCTGGTCCGCCTCGCCCAGCTCGGCCGTGCCGCCGGGATCTACCTGGAGATCTGCGGCCAGCGCTTCGGCTCCGGGCTCGGCAAGGGCATCACGATGCTCCGGGCCCAGCTCACCGGCCGTACCGCCCACCGCGTCAACGACGAGTCCAGCGCCAACATGGCCTTCGGAGACATCGCCCCGGACGCCGTGCTCGCCGCAATCCAGATTCCCACCGATGTCCCCGGCATCGCGGTCTCGGGTGTTCGACCGGCGGATGGACCCGCATCCGAGCGCCGCACACCTCACTGCGCCAGGCCGTGAACATCTGTAACCGGCACGCCGACCGCACCCCGGACCTGCCTGTCCTCGCGGCCTTCCGGCCCGCCGTCGCTCCTCTGGCCTCGGCCACTGCGGCCCCCACCAAGGGTGCGCCCGCCACCGCTTGACCTTCCCCGCACTCCGGCCGGCGTGACCGCCTCGCGCCAGGTCCTTACCCGCCCCATGCCGAAAAGGAGAAGTCCGCGATGGCCCGTCCTACCGTCCGCGTGGACGCCGTACTCATCCAAGCCGTGATCGCTGGCGCGCTGTCCTTCGCCCACCTTCACGACCTCGCCGCCGCTGCCGGTCAGGACGGCTGGAAGGCATGGGCCTACCCGATCAGCGTTGATCTGCTCCTGGTCGCCGCCTGGCGTCGGCTGCGGAAGGACGGCCCGTCCCGGCTCGCCTGGTGCTGGTTCGTGATCGCGCTCGTCGCCTCGCTCGGCGCCAACGTCGCCACCGCCGGGTTTCTCGACCTCCAGCATCCCCCGGCCTGGTTGCGCTTCGGTGTCGCCGGATGGCCCGCGCTCGCCCTCCTCGGCGGCACGCTCCTCGCCCACACGGCGCACACGGCAGAGGATCGGACGCCCGTTCCACCGGCACCCGTCGCCGCTCCCCCGGTGCCGGATCCCGTCCCTGACGAACAGGCTCCGGAGCTGGAAACCACACCGGCCC
This sequence comes from Streptomyces sp. H27-D2, assembly GCF_035828615.1. Taxonomy (NCBI): domain Bacteria; kingdom Bacillati; phylum Actinomycetota; class Actinomycetes; order Kitasatosporales; family Streptomycetaceae; genus Streptomyces; species Streptomyces sp. H27-D2. Next base: position 40,744 of record NZ_JAYMZR010000007.1, read on the forward strand.
CCGCAGCTGAGGAAGCTCCGGCCCTGCCTCCCGCCGACGCCTCCCCGCCCGTCCCGGCCGCGCTTGTCGACCACGCCCGGAAGGTCGCCGACGACCACCGCACCCGTACCGGCTCAACGATCGACACCGACACCTTGCGCGCCCGGCTCGGGGTCCCGCCCCAGCTCGCCGCCGCCATCGCCGCCCAGCTCGTCTGATCTGAAAGGACCGATCCAGCGTGGTCTTCCCCCGTAACACCGACGAGATCACCGCCGCCGAATATCTCGACTCCGCTCGCCAGATGGCCATCTCCGGCCGCGATTTCCTGGCTCACCTCCTCGCCGAGGAAGCGGCCTCCCGCACCCCCGATCCGGTGGTCGCCACGGCAATCCGCGCCCGCTTTCCCGACCCCAACGCCACCCGAGAGGACTGAGGCCCTATGCCGTCCCGCGACCACTTCCACTCCGTGATGCGGATCGGACCGGTGCAGATCGGCACCTACCGCGACCGCCACGGCCGCACCAAGCACGCCGCCGTGTGCACCGCCGACCGCTGCGGCTGGTCGTCCGACTTCACCAGCCGGTCCGCCGCCCAGCTCGCCGCCCGCACCCACCGCTGCAAGGTCCGCTGAAGGAGACACCCCGTGGACGTCCCGCTCTGGCTCGCCCTGATCGCCGTCGGCTGGCTCGGCGTGAAGCTCATCCGCCCGCCCTGGTGGCTCGTACTCGTGCTGCTGCTCGGCGGCTACCTCCTCGCCGACAGCCTCTTGTCCCCCGTGATCGACACCGCCGTCAAGTAGGCCCGACCGAAGGAGAACCGCCATGCTCCGCCCGAAGATCCCCACCAACCCGATGCCGACCGGAATCGTCACGGGCACGGTCCGGACCGACGTCCCCGCCGTGCTCCACCAGACCCCTGCCCCGGTGCCGGCCACCGCGGCTCCTGCCCGTCCCACGGTCCAGCTCACACCTGGTGCCGTCGTCGCCGTCATCGGGGGCGGTACGGCCGTGGTCCTGGTCGTCGGCGCGGTCCTGGTCTCCATGCTCCTGGCGGTCGCCGTCACCGCCGCGTCGCTCGCCATCAGCGCGCTGGTCGTCCGCTCGCTCGTGGCGTCGCAGAACCACCGCTGACCGGCCTCCGGGCGGCCTCGATACCGCCAAGCATCCACCGCCCGGAAGCCGTGCCCCTCTCCGAACCACAGCTACAGATCCGGAAGGAAGCACCATCATGACCGACCGCACCGCGCGTCGCCGGGAGAGTGCACATGCCTGAGCCGGTGCTCGACGGGGTCACCCTCGGTGACCTGCTGAGGGTGGCCTCGGCCCCCGACTTCGACCGCTGGGAAGACCAGGTCCGCCGTACCGGTGGCTGCGCCGACCCGATCCACCTGATCGGCTGGACCTTCACCAAGGACAAGGCCACCGGCGCGACCCTGCACCACTACTCCACCGAGGCCGAGCCCGGCGGCCGTCTCCGCCTCGCCTGCGGCAACCGCCGCGCCTCCCGCTGCCCGTCCTGCGCCTGGACGTACGCTGGAGACACCTACCACCTGATTCGTGCGGGCCTGGCCGGAGACGACCGTCGCGAGGTCCCCGCCACCGTGCGGGATCACCCCCGCGTCTTCGCCACCCTCACCGCTCCGTCCTTCGGCGCGGTCCACAATCGGCCCGACCTTGGCACCTGCCGCTGCGGCGGCCGGCACTCCGCCGATGCCCCCGAACTCGGCACCGCCCTGGACCCGGAGACGTACGACTACGCCGGATCGGTCCTGTTCAACAACCACGCGGGCGGCCTCTGGATGCGGTTCACCACCCGCCTGCGCCGGGAGATCGCGGCCCGCGCCGGACTCACACAGGCCGAACTCAAGGAGTCGGCCCGGCTGTCGTACGGCAAGGTCGCGGAGTTCCAGAAGCGCGGGGCGATCCACTTCCACGCTGTGATGAGGATCGACGGGCCGGACGGACCGGGCACGCCGCCCCCGTACTGGGCCACCGTCGACCTGCTCACCGACTCGATCCACGCTGCCGCCCGGCACAACTACACCTCGGCGTCCGCTCCCGCCGTCGACGACCAGCCCGCCCGTACCTTCCGCAGGGGCACACAGCTCGACGTCCGTCCGGTCACCGCCTTCGGCGACGGCTCCGACCTCACCGAACAGGCTGTGGCGTCCTACGTCGCGAAGTACGCGACCAAGGCGGCGGAGAACACCGGCGCCCTTGATCGCCGCATCGGCGAACTCGCCGAACTCGACCGCCACGGCGTCCCCGACCACGCCCGACGCCTCATCGCCGCGTGCCACCTCCTCGATCCGCTCTACCCCGAACGTCGGCTGTGGGCCTGGGTACACATGCTCGGGTTCCGCGGTCACTTCTCCTCGAAGTCCCGCCGTTACTCGGTCACCCTCGGCGCGCTCCGCCAGGCCCGCGCCGACTTCCGCGCCGCGCAGGAACAGCAGTCCCTCGGCCTGGAGGACCGCGTCCCGGACACCGTGCTCGTCCTCACCGACTGGCAGTACGCCGGGCACGGCCACTCCCCCGGCGAATCCGTCCTCGCCGCGACGATCGCCCGGGGTCTCCAGCTCAACCGCGAGACCGCCCGCGAAGCCATGGCAGAGCTGGCCGACGAGAGGGAGGGATGACCATGGCACTCACTCTGCCGAGCCGCTACCTGACTCCTGACGACCTGGTCGAGATGTTCGAGCTGCCCAGTGTCGAGACGGTCTACCAGTGGCGCCGCAAGCGCACCGGTCCCCGCGGTTTCCGTGTCGGCCGTCACCTTCGCTTCGACCCCGACGACGTACGGGCCTGGGTCGATTCCCTCCGGGGCGAGGTGGCTGCCTGATGGCCGGACACATCCAGGACCGCTGGTTCCTGACCGAGACCGGACCGGACGGCAAGCCTCGCAAGGTGAAGTCGGACCGCTACGGCTCCGGGTCCCGCTACCGCGCCCGCTACGTCGGTCCGGACGGCACGGAGAAGTCCAAGAGCTTCCCCGACCGACAGAAGCGGCTCGCTGAGCGTGGCTGGCCCACACCGAAGCGGACATGGCGCGGGGCCAGTACATCGATCCTCGCGCCGCCCGGACCACCTTCCAGCAGTACGCGGAAAGTTGGGTGAGCACACAGGGAGCCGACCCGAACACGCAAGCATCGATGGAGTCGCAGCTCCGGCTACACGCGTTCCCGTACCTGGGTACGCGTCCGCTGGGCTCCTTCCAGCCCTCGCACGTGCGGGACTGGATTCAGCAGCTTCAGGCGAACGGTGTCCGTGGTTCGTACGCCCGGACGATCTATTCCAACGTGCGGGCGGCGCTGAGTGCGCCCGTGGACGACGGGCACCTTCCCCGGAACCCGTGCGCCGCCCGCTCGGTCCGGCCGCCGACGGTGGACACGAAGCGCGTCACGTCGTGGACGCCGGAACGTCTCTTCGCCGTGCGCGCGGGCATGCCCAACCGGTACCAATCGATGGTCGACCTGGGTGGCGGCTGCGGCGTGCGGCAGGGCGAGATCCTGGGTGTCGCGGTGGACGCGATCGACTTCGACTCGGACACACTGCACGTCGTCCAGCAACTCAAGCTGAGCCGCAGCAAGCCCGTCTTCGCGCCGCCCAAGGGCGGCAAGCTCCGGGACGTACCACTCCCCGGCCCCGTTGCGGACTCGCTGCGGGCCCACATGAAGCAGTTCCCGCCGGTCGAGATCACGTTGCCGTGGAAGGTCGCGGGAGGGCCGTTGGTGACCAAGCGGCTCATCTTCACGGGCCCGCGCGGTGGCCACGTCTGGCGGACCTCTCTCAACGAGGAAGCGTGGAAACCGGCTCTGGCCTCGGTGGGAGTCATCCCGGTGCCCGCGGCCGGCGCTTCGTACGCCGAGTCACGCGAGAACGGGATGCACGCGATGCGGCACTTCTACGCGTCGGTGCTGCTGGACGCCGGGGAGAACATCAAGGCGCTGGCTGAGTACCTCGGTCACTCGGACCCGGGTCTGACGCTGCGGGTGTACGCGCATCTGATGCCGTCCAGCCAGGAGCGCACCCGCAAGGCGATCAACGCGATCTTCGGATCGCAAAGTTTCTAGCTACCGACCACTAGCGCCAAGGGTGGCAGAGCCGGATCCCCACACTCCAGGTTCCATTTCAAAGCTCTGCCATCTTCACTACAAGTCTCACTACAGGGTTCACTACAAAGTTCACTTTCGGCTTCACTATCGGGATAGCTATCGGCTTCACTTTCGGCATCACTATCGGGATAGCTATCGGGATAGCTATCGGCTTCACTTTCGGCATCACTATCGGGATAGCTATCGGGATAGCTATCGGCTTCACTTTCGGCATCACTATCGGGTTCCCAGGTCACACCCCATGCCGTGAGCGACGTAGCCAGGCGACTACCGCGATCAACCGCCCCCAAAGGTCAACGCCCGACCAATCGGCTGGACACCTCCGAAACACTCGTCTGGAGTTCCACTGCGGACTTGTTCATTTCCCCATTAGGCCACTAAGGTCCACTACACCATCGCGGGGAACAAGAGGGGCCGCCCACGGGAATGGGCGGCCCCTCACTCCGTCGGCACAATATTTCCACTCTTACAGGAGAACTCATGGAACCAACGGAGAACGCCATGGTGCCACGCCCTGGTCTACGTATCGACCTTCTCCCGCGTGAGCTGCACGTCGGCATCATCGGCGTCGGAGGCGCGACTCTGGCCCTCTGGGTCGGAGCCGAACTGCTCGCCGTCCTCCCGTTGGCCTTCCTGGTGTCGGTCCGTGTGAGGATCCGCCGCATCTGAGCGCGACGGCTCACAGACGGCCCAGCGCAGCAAACAGCCCCCCACCTCGCGGCAAACCCGCAGGTGGGGGGCTTCCTCAGCTCTGCTTACTTCTTCTTGCCCTGGTTCTTGACGGCCTCGATGGCGGCCTTCGCCGCGTCCGGGTCGAGGTAGGTGCCGCCGCGCTTGATCGGCTGGAAGTCCGCGTCCAGCTCGTAGGCGAGCGGGATGCCGGTCGGGATGTTCAGGCCGGTGATCTCCTCGTCGGAGATGCCGTCGAGGTGCTTGACCAGACCGCGCAGGCTGTTGCCGTGCGCGGCGACCAGGACCGTGCGGCCCGCGAGCAGGTCCGGGAGGATGCCGTCGTACCAGTACGGCAGCATGCGCTCGACGACGTCCTTGAGGCACTCGGTGCGCGGGCGCAGCTCGCGCGGGATCGTCGCGTAGCGCGGGTCGTCGCTCTGCGAGAACTCGCTGCCGTCCGCGAGCTCCGGCGGCGGGGTGTCGTAGGAGCGGCGCCACAGCATGAACTGCTCCTGGCCGAACTCCGCGAGGGTCTGCGCCTTGTCCTTGCCCTGGAGCGCGCCGTAGTGGCGCTCGTTGAGCCGCCAGGAGCGGTGGACCGGGATCCAGGCGCGGTCCGCGGAGTCCAGCGCGAGGTTGGCGGTGCGGATGGCGCGCTTCTGGAGTGAGGTGTGCAGCACGTCGGGGAGAAGCCCGGCGTCGCGCAGCAGTTCGCCGCCGCGGACGGCCTCCTTCTCGCCCTTCTCCGTCAGGTTGACGTCAACCCAGCCGGTGAAGAGGTTCTTGGCGTTCCAGTCGCTCTCGCCGTGACGGAGCAGGATCAACTTGTACGGTGCTTCGGCCATGGTTCCGAGCCTAATCGAAATCATGTGATGCCCCGCGCCGCGTCCACCGTAAGCTGTGCAGCCCGTATGCAACACTTACCCCCGATGGCGCGCACCCGCGCCTGCCGGGGGGCTGTTTTGTCTGTTTCCGTGTCCTTGTCCGCCCTGGGGCGCGGTGCCAGGGCGAGCGTCTCGGGCCTGCCGCCGACGTTCTGGTGGCTGTGGACCAGCACCCTGATCAACCGTCTCGGCGCTTTCGTCGCCGCCTTCCTGGCCCTCTATCTGACGGTCGAGCGCGGCTACTCGGCCTCGTACGCGGGCCTGGTCGCGGCGCTGTACGGGCTCGGCGGCGCGGTGTCCTCGGTGGCCGCCGGGGTGCTCGCCGACCGGCTGGGGCGGCGGCCCACGCTGCTCGTCGCGCAGGTCTCGACGGCCCTGTCGGTGGCGCTGCTCGGCTTCATGGAACACCCGGCGGCCATCGCGGCGGTCGCCTGCCTGGTCGGTGCGACGAGCAACGCGTCCCGCCCGGCGGTGCAGGCGATGATGGCGGACATCGTCGCGCCCGAGGACCGGGTGCGCGCCTTCTCGCTCAACTTCTGGGCCATCAACCTCGGGGTCGCCGTCTCGTCGACGGTGGCCGGACTGATCGCCGCGCACGGCTACTTGATCCTGTTCCTCGGCGAGGCGGCGCTGACGCTGGCCTGCGCGGTCGTGGTCTACGTGAAGCTGCCGGAGTCCCGGCCGGCGCGAGAGCCGGCGGGGGCGGCGGGGGCCGCGGGGGCCGCGGGCGGCGCGGGCGGCGCGGAGTCGGTCTCGTTGCGCACGGTGCTGCGGGACCGCCGGTTCATGGCCGTCGTCGGGCTCAATCTGCTGCTCGCCATGCTCTTCCTGCAGGGCTTCGTCGCGCTGCCGGTCGCGATGGGCCAAAGCGGCTTCTCCACCTCCGACTTCGGGCTGGTGATCGCCTCCAACGCCGCGCTGATCGTGGTCCTGCAAATCCCGGTGACCCGGTTCATCGAGCACCGCAACCCCGCGAAGCTCCTGATCATCTCCGCGCTGCTGACCGGCTACGGCTTCGGGCTCACCGCGTTCGCCGGGTCGGTGGGGCTGTACGTGGTGGCGGTCGTGGTCTGGACGCTGGGCGAGATCATCAACTCCCCCACCCAGATGGGTCTGGTGGTCCGGCTCTCGCCGACGCACGGACGCGGGCGCTACCAGGGGATGTACGCGCTGTCGTGGTCGATCGCCGCGCTGGCCTCGCCGCTGCTGGGCGGGTTCGTCATCGACCACTACGGGGCGGACACGCTGTGGGCGATCAGCGCGGTGATCGGGACGGTCGCGGGGGGCGGGTACTGGCTGCTGCTGCGCGCCGTCAACCGGGACGACGCGCGGCAGCGGGAGGCCGAGCCGATGTGGGGCGCTGAGCCGGAGTGGGACGGCCCGGATCAGCGGGACGCCGGGCCGGAGCGGGACGCCTCGGATCAGCGGGACGCCGCGCCGGAGCGGGACGCCTCGCCGCAGGAAGACTGCCCGCAGCGACACGGCCCTCCGTAGCGGGCCGTGCCCGGTGAGCCGGCTGTCAGCCGTGCAGCCGCCGCTGCGCCTCGTACAGGTTCGCCGGCCTGACCGACTCCGGCCTCCCGTACGCCTCCAGGCGGGAGTTGAGCGGCCCGGTGAAGTCCGGCTTGTCGATCTGGCCGAACTCGCCGACCTCGCTGATGCCGGCCGTCGCGCTGTACGGGGCGATCTCGTCGATCTTGATACAGCCGGCGCGGGCGTTGCGGACCGTGACGTTCCAGTGTGCGAAGCGCGCCCCGTAGAGCGGGCCGGCCGAGGCGTCGCCGCCGTGCGAGCCGTCGTTGAGCACCGAGATCTCGGTGCGGACGTTCGCGAACGGCAGGCCGCGGTGGGTGTCGAAGGTCCCCATGTCCATCCGGCCGCGCGACCAGACGTTGTAGCTCGACAGCCCCTCGACGTTGATGCCGTGCAACTGCGTCCCGGCGGGGGCGGGGACCGTTCGGGCGTCGATCGCGAAGTCCTCGAAGAGGTTGTCGTGCGAGCCCTCGCGACAGCAGTACGGGTGGTGGCCGCCCCGGCCCGAGACCCGGGTGCGGCGCAGCGTGCAGCCCTTGGCGGCGACGAGCAGGAAGCCGTTGTCCGCGTTGACGGTGCGCACGTCGTCCACCCAGCAGTCCCAGGCGCACTGCAACGCGACGCCGTTGAAGCCCTTGTCGAGCAGGTGCGGGGACTGCGGCGTCTCGACCATTTCGAGGGTCAGGCCCTCGACTCCCGAGCCGGTCAGCGGGGCGACCAGGGTGGTCAGGCGGGGCTGCCACTCGGGGCGCGCGTCGAGTGGCAGGGGGCGGTCGAGGGTGACCTCACGCCCCCGTACGGCGGTGATCCGCACCGGCCATTCGTAGGGCACGTACGAGGTGAGCTTGGTCTTGTCGGACCAGGTGTAGGCGGTGGCGCCGGGGCCGTCGCCGCTCATGTGCCGGAGCAGGGTGTGGTCGGCGTCGTCGGCGAGCCGGAGCAGCACGCGGTCGTCGCGGCGGAGCGCGGCCGAGTCCGCGACGGTGATCGTACGGTCGCCCCGGCGCGCGGGGGCCGCGAGGGCGGTCAGGGTGCGCCACTCGTCCCGCGCATTGCCCGTCCAGCCTTCAAAGGGCCACGCCTTGGCCTTGATCGCGGTGGTCAGCGACGCGAAGCGGTCCTTCGGGCAGAGCCAGATCAGGCCGCCGGCCCAGGACCAGCTCGACTTGTCGCCGCCGTAGCGGCTGCCGTACGGGCCGATCAGCTCGGTGAGGCTGCGGGTCGCGAGCAGGGTGGTGCGGGCGCTGCCCGCGCCGCGGAGCACGACGTTGTCGTGGCCGATGCGGATGATGTCGTCGATCCGGTACCTGCCGGGCGGCACCAGCACCGTGCCGCCGCCGCGGTTGCCCGCCGCCGCGATGGCGCGGTTGATGGCGGGCGCGGCGTCGGCCGAGCCGTCGGGCTTCGCGCCGTAGTCCAGGACGTTGGCGACGGTCGCGGAGCGCGGGGTGCTGACGCCGCCGCCGCGGTAGCCCGCGCGGGCTACGTAGGGGATCTGGGGGTGGGTGTACGGGGTGCGCTCGAACTCGCGCCAGAGGGGGGAGGTCGCGCGGGGGGTTGCACGGGGGGTTGCACGGGGGGTTGCGGCAGCGCCGGTCGTGGAGGTGCCGGTCGTGGAGGCCGCGGCGGGTCCGCCGCGTAGCGCTGCGGCTCCGGCCGCTACGGCTAGCGCGCCGCTGAGGAGGCCGCGCCGGTCGATTCCGCGTGGGGCGCCTGCCATGGAGCTGCCTGCCATGGAAGTGTCTGCCATGAGCTGCCCTTCATGGATGTGAACGATGTTCATATCTGCGACGGGTGAGAGCGTGCCATGGCGCGGGAGCGCGCGGGAAGGGGTCGGTTGTGAGCAATACGAGTAGCGGTGGCGAGTAGGAAAGGGAGGTGGTGCGCTGGGGGTGGGGTGGGGCGAACCCGTCAGCCGGTGGTGCGGGGGGCCTCGCGGCCCGCAGCGCCCGCATCGCTCGTATCGTCCGCAGCGCCCGCCTGGCCGTCACGGCCCTCACGAGTCAGATTCGTGAACGCTGCCAAGTTGCGCGTCGACTCCCCGCGCGAGGTCCGCCACGCGTACTCCTTGCGGATCGCCGTGGCGAAGCCCATCTCCAGGAGGGTGTTGAAGCTCCCGTCGGCGTTCTCCAGGACCGTGCCGAACAGCCGGTCCAGCTCGTCCGGGGTGATCACCGCGAGCGGCAGCTTGCCGACGAGGTAGATGTCGCCGAGCCGGTCGATCGCGTAAGCGACCCCGTAGAGGCGGGTGTTGCGCTCCAGCAGCCAGCGGTGGACGCCCGCGTCGTTCTCGTCGGGGTGGCGGACCACGAACGCGTTGATCGAGAGACTGTGCCGGCCGACGACCAGCGAGCAGGTCGTGGACAGCTTGCGGGTGCCGGGCAGCTTCACGACGTACGAGCCGTCGGAGGGGCTCTCCCACTCCAGCTCGGAGTCCTTGAGCGTCTGCTCGATGACCTGCCGTGCGTCGGCCTGTACTCGTGCGGCAGCCTGTACCCGTACGTCAGCCTGTGCGTCAGCCATGGTGCGATCGTAGGTGACGGCGGTGTTCGTGCCGTACCCGTACCTCAGCCGCCACTCCGAGCGTCAGCCATGGTGCGACCGCAGGTGACGGCGGTGTTCGTGCATCGCGGCTGTGTACACGTCCGAGGTCGCCGAGGCCGCCGTGTCCCAGCCGAAGGACTGCGCGTGCTGTGCCGCCGCCGCGCCCATCCGGTCGGTGAGCGCGGGGTCGTCGGCGAAGCGGCGCAGCATCCCGGCGTAGTCGACGGGGTTGTGCCCGGACACCAGGAAGCCGCTGACGCCGTCCTTCACGGCCACCGGCAGACCGCCGACGGCCGCCGCGACGACCGGCGTGCCGCACGCCTGCGCCTCTATCGCGACCAGCCCGAAGGACTCGCTGTACGAGGGCATGACCAGCACGGACGCCGCGCGGTACCAGTCAGCGAGCTGCTCCTGACCGACCGGCGGGCGGAAGCGGACGACGTCCGATACGCCGAGCCGGGCGGCCAGCTTGTGCAGTCCCTCCGGCTTGGCGAGGCCGCTGCCGCTGGGCCCGCCGACGATCGGCACCACGAGCCGCCCGCGCAGCCCAGGGGCCTGTTCCAGCAGTTCGGCGACGGCGCGCAGCAGCACGTCGGGGGCCTTGAGCGGCTGGATGCGGCCGGCGAACAACGGGATCAGCGCGTCGGCCGGCAGCCCGAGGCGGGCCCGCGCGGCGGCGCGGCCGTCGGCGGGGCGGAAGCGGTCCAGGTTCACGCCGGGGTGCACGACCGCGACCTTGCCGGGGTCGGCCTCGTAGTGCCGGACCAGCTCGTCGGCCTCCTCGGAGGTGTTCGCGATGAGGCGGTCGGCGGCCCGTACGATCTGCGTCTCACCGATCACCCGGGCGGCGGGCTCGGGGGTGTCGCCCTCGGCGAGCGCGGCGTTCTTGACCTTCGCCATGGTGTGCATCGCGTGCACCAGCGGCACCCCCCAGCGCTCGGCGGCGAGCCAGCCGACGTGCCCGGAGAGCCAGTAGTGCGAGTGCACGAGGTCGTAGTGGCCGGGACGGTTGCCCGCCCACGCCTGCATCACCCCGTGGGTGAAGGCGCAGAGCTGCGCGGGCAGCTCCTCCTTGGCCAGACCCTCGTACGGGCCCGCGTCCACATGCCGTACGAGGACGCCGGGCGCGAGTTCCACCGAGGGCGGCAGGTCGCCGGTCGTGGCGCGGGTGAAGATCTCCACCTCGATGTTGATCGCGGCGAGCTTCTTGGCCAGCTCGACGATGTAGACGTTCATGCCGCCCGCGTCGCCCGTGCCGGGCTGGTGCAGGGGCGAGGTGTGGACGCTGAGCATCGCGATGCGGCGCGGACGCCGCGGACCTCCGGGCAGCCGCAGCCTCGGCGGCCCCACGAGCGTGCCGTGGGTGCGGCCGCGGAGCCCACCCAACCGGGACACGTACTGGCTCACGGTGCGTGGCCTCCTTCATGGGGTGCCTACAGGACGTGCGTGCAGGACGTGCGTACAGGACGTGCGTACAGGGCGCTACAGGCGTGCTTCATCTGCAGGCGCCTTCATCTAGCAGGCGCCCTTCGTCTCTGAACCGACAAACACCGGATGGTTGCCTACCATTTCCACTTTGCCAAAACGTGACGGACGGGTTTTGGGTTGAGTCGGGCGGGGCGAGGCCGGGGGTGGGGAGTGAGGCTCGGGGTGGGGAGCTCGGGTGGCCGCGGCCCGCATACGCTCAGCGGTATGGCCGCGCACACCACCCCGCCCACCCGCCCCGTCGGGACGGCGACCCGCGGCACCACCAACCCCAACCGGCTGCGCCGCATGGACCGCTGGATCGCGGCCACGCACCGCGCCGCGCTGCGCCGTTCCGCCGACCCGGTCGCCGTCGACCTGGGCTACGGGGCCGCGCCCTGGACGGCCGTCGAACTGCTCGGGCGGCTGCGCACCGTACGCCCGGACACGCGGGTCGTCGGGGTGGAGATCGACCCGGCCCGCGTCGCGGCGGCCGAGCGGTACGTCCGCGAGGGGCTCAGCTTCGCGCACGGCGGCTTCGAAGTGCCGCTGGCCGCCGGTCGGAGGCCCACGCTGATCCGCGCGGCGAACGTGCTGCGCCAGTACGACGAGGCCGAGGTCGGTGACGTATGGGCCCGGCTGTGCGCGCGGCTCGCCCCCGACGGCCTGCTCGTCGAGGGGACGTGCGACGAGATCGGGCGACGGCACGTATGGGTCGCACTCGGCCCGGAGGGGGCGCGCACGGTCACGTTCGCAACCCGGCTCGGCTCCCTCACGCGCCCCTCGGACCTGGCCGAACGGCTGCCCAAGGCGCTCATCCACCGCAACGTCCCGGGCGAGCCCGTGCACGCGTTCCTGCGCGACTTCGACCGCGCCTGGGCCGCCGCCTCGCCGTACGCGTCACTCGGCGCCCGGCAGCGCTGGATGCGCTCGGTCCAGTCGCTCGCCGCCGACTGGCCGCTCGCGGACGGCCCGACGCGCTGGCGGCAGGGCGAGGTCACGGTGCGGTGGGCGGCGCTGGCCCCGCGCGGGGCGGTCACATAGCCGGTCACACAGCAGGTCACGCAGCGGGGATCGGCGCCGCCAGCCGGCTCAGCGCCCGCGCCGTCGCCGATCCCCGCTCGGCCGTGTACGTGCACAGCACCTGGTCAGGGTCGGTCGGCAGGCGGAACGTCTCGTACGAGACGACGAGTTCGCCGACCACGGGGTGCAGGATCCGCTTGATCCCGTTGCACCGCTCCCGTACGCCCTGGGCCTGCCACAGCCGGCGGAATTCGGCGCTCCGATCGTGCAGTTCGCCGACGACTTCGCAGGTCCGCGGATCGTCCGCGTGCCGTCCCGCGTCGGCTCGGAGATTGGCCACCGTCTCCGCCGCGAGCCGCTCCCAGTCCGGGTGCAGTTCCTTGGCGGCCGGGTCGAAGAAGAGCAGCAGGGCCGAGTTGCGGCGGCGGTCCGGTACCGCGTCCAGGTCGAAGGAGACGCGGGCGGCGAGGGTGTTCCAGGCCAGGATGTCGAGGCACCGCCCGTAGATGAAGGCGGGGACGGTGGTGTCCAGTGCGTCGAGGACCTGGCGGATCTCCGGGCGTACGCGCTGTACCGGTTCGCGGCCGCAGATGTCGCCGGGGCCGCCCGCGCCGTCGGTTCCGTCGGCCGCGCGGGCTCCGTCAGCTTCGGCTCCGGCTCCGGTCCCGCAGGCGCTGTGCGTACCGGCCCCCCGCCTCCGCCCGGAGACATTGTGCAGATAGTTGACTTCATCGGGGGACAGCCGCAGCGCCCGCCCGACCGCCGCGAGCACCGAGTCCGAGATCGCGGGGGCGCGGCCCTGCTCGATCCGGGTGTAGTAATCGACGCTGATCCCGGCCAGCTGCGCGACCTCCTCCCGGCGCAGCCCGCGCACCCGCCGACGGATGAGGCCCTCCGGCAGCCCCAGCTCGGCCGGGTCGAGCGCCGCGCGGCGCCCCTTCAGGAAGGACTTGATCTCCAGTTCGGCATGCACCATCGGCCCATTATCGGCGGCTCGCCGAGAGGCGGCGGGGTCGAGGGGGAAGGGGGACTGGTGGACCCAGGTTCGACCGGGCCTGGTGCGCGGCTCGGACGGGGCGGAGAGTGGCCCTCGCAAGGTCACGGCGCACGGCGGACGGCGCGAGCCCCAGCGCATGGGCCACGGCGCATGGGCCACGGCGTGCGGGCCACGGCGTGCGCCGGTGTTGTGCGCCGCCGCACAACACCGCCGCACAACACCGGCGCTCACAGCCATGAAGACAGCAGGACGACAGCAGAAGGCGGAACCCATGCAGCGCAGAATCCTCGGCGGCACCGGCATCTCGGTCAGCGACCACGCGCTCGGCACGATGATGCTCGGCGCCTGGGGCAACCCCGATCACGACGAGGGCGTACGGATCGTGCACCGCGCCCTCGACGCGGGCATCAACTTCATCGACACCGCCGACATCTACGCGTCCGGCGAGTCGGAGGAGATCGTCGGCAAGGCGCTGAAGGGCCGCCGCGACGACGTCGTACTGGCCACGAAGGCGTACAACCGGATGGGCAAGGACGCCAACCACGGCGGCAGCTCACGCCGTTGGATCACTCGCGCCATCGAGGACAGCCTGCGCCGCCTCGGCACCGACTACATCGACCTCTACCAGGTGCACCGCGCCGACCCGAACACCGACATCGACGAGACCCTCTCCGTCCTGTCCGACCTCGTGCGGGCCGGCAAGGTCCGGGCGATCGGCACCTCCACCTTCCCGGCCGAGCTGCTCGTCGAGGCGCACTGGGTCGCGGAGCGGCGCGGCCACATCCGGTTCCGTACCGAGCAGCCGCCGTACTCGATCCTCGCGCGCGGCGTCGAGGCCGCGGTGCTGCCGACCGCACAGCGCTACGGGATGGGCGTGCTGACCTGGGGGCCGCTGGCGGCGGGCTGGCTGTCGGGCCGCTACACGCAGTCCACCCAGGCGTCCGACATCGATCTGAGCGGCGGCCGGACCGCCATGGAGCGGCACAAGTTCGACCCGTCGCTGCCGGACAACGCGCGCAAACTGGCGGCGGTCGGGGAGTTGACGAAGCTCGCGGGGGACGCCGGGCTCACGCTCGCGCACCTGGCGATCGCGTTCGTACGGTCCCACCCGGCCGTCACCTCGGCGCTGATCGGGCCGCGCACGCTCGCGCAGCTCGACGACCTGCTGGCCGGTACGGAGACCGTGCTCAGCGCGGACGTCCTGGACCGGATCGACGAGATCGTGCCGCCCGGCACGGACCTGAACAGGGCCGACAGCTACTACGAGGCTCCGGCTGTGGCCGACAAGGCGCTGCGGCGGCGGTGACGGGCGCGCGGGCATGAGGGGGGCGTGAACGCATGGGGTGAGCGCGGGGCGTGCGCGGCTCCGCGCACGCGGTGCCGGCCGCTGCCGCATCCCGTCAACCGGCTCGGCCGGATGCGGCCCCCGCCTCACGCCAAGTGCAGAGCGTTGAGCAGCGCGTCCACCAGCGCCTTGTCACGGTCGTGGGTGAGCCGGTGGCGGGCCGCGGTCGGGGACAGCCAGAGCACTCGGTCCACCTCCCGGTTGGGCACGAAGGCCCCGCCCGTGGACTCCGCCGCCCAATAGCGGACCTCCTTGGGACGGCCGTTGGCGAGGTAACGGACGGTGGGCAGGCCCGCACCGGGGGCGCACGTCATGCCGGTCTCCTCCAGCACTTCACGCAGCGCCCCGGCGAGCGCGTCCTCGCCGCGCTTCAACTTGCCCTTTGGGTATGACCAATCTGCCCACTTCGGCCGATGGACCAGGGCAAGCTCGATGCCGTCGACGCGAGGCGAAACCCGCCACAGCACGCACCCCGCCGCGCGGATCGGATCGGCGTCAGTCATCCTCGTCGTCTCCCTCGTCCGTACCGTCCCCACCTGCTTCCCCGACGTCCCCACCGGCTTCCCCGACGTCCTTCCCGTATTCCTCATGCCCGCACGACCCCGCCGCCCGCCCTCGTGCGCCGTCATCCTCTTTCGAGTACGGACACCGCCGCCGACACGGCCGCCGAAGCCCGCGCCGAAGCGGCGGCGGACACCGATCCTGACGCGGGCAGCCACAGCGCGCCGAAGGCGAAGCGGGCCGCCTCGACCTCGTGCCGCTGGTCGGCGTGCAGGACGCCGAGCGCGTAGGCGGTGGCCGGGGCGATCCTGGGCGTACGGGCCGCCGCGGCGGCGGCCCCCGCGGCCTCGGCGGCGTCCCGGTGCCGCTCCAGCGCGCGGCTCGCGGCTGCCAGCCGGGCGTCCGGTTCGTACTCCCTGGGCCCTTCGCGGGCCTCTCGCCCGTCCCGTACGGCCGGTGCGCCGGACGCCTCCCGTTCATCCTGCCGCGCGCCCTGCGCGGGGCCGGGAGCGTCGCCCCACCGCAGTACCTCCTGCGCGTAACGGCTGAACCGCAGCAGCAGCCGCACCTGGAGCCAGGGCGCGTCCTGGTGCTCGGTGGCCGCCAGTGCCCGGGTGGTGCCGTACGGGTGCGTGTGGCCGGACAGCGGCAGCGCGGCGACCGCTTCCGCGAGCCGCCGGTGCGCCTGCTCGGCGAGCGGCGGCAGCGTCTTGGCCGCGGGGCGCGCGGCGGCGACCGGGTCGAGCGGCACCTCAGAGGCCAGCACCGCGACGGCGTCCGCGACCGCGTGGAAGCGGGACGAGCCGAGGACTTGCAGCGCGGCCGAATGCGCCCGGGTCCTGGCCAGCGTCAACTGCCGCTCCAGCAGCGCCCCGGCGCGGGCCGCCCCGACGGTGAGCGCCGTCGCGCCGTCGGAGGCGGGCGCGCTGGGCACGGCTTGCCCCCGCGCATCCAGCCGCTGACGGCCTTGCTGCTGACCGCCCTGCTGCTGAGCACCTTGCTGCTGACGGCCTTGCTGCTGACCGCTCTGCTGCTGACCACCTTGCCGAGGCGGAGTGACGGTGCTGCTACCTGGGCCGGCGCCGCCCGCGCCCCTGCCCGTGTCCGGGCCGGAACCTGCCGCAGCCGTACCCGTACGGGGCGCCTCGACGCCCGGCGTCTCAGGCCCGCCCGAGAGCCGGTGCAGCGCGCTCAGCAGCCGCGACAGCCGGGCCGCGTACGCGTGCTCGCTCGCCAGCGAGCTGGACAACCAGCTCAGCTCGGCGCGGAGTTCGTCCGCCCACGCGGTGTCCGTCAGCGGCCGGAACGTATGCAGCGCGCCGATGATGCGCCGGGCCGAGCGGCGCAGCAGCCTGGCCGCCTCGCTCGCCGCTTCCGCGTCCGCTCCGCTCTCGCTGTGCAGGCGGAGACTGCGCAGGAACTCGGCCGCCTGCTCGTGCAGATACGCCTCCAGCACGTCTCCCGCCCTTTCCCCGTGATCGCCGCGTTGGCCGGGTCCCCCGGGTCCCCCGGGTTGACCGAGTGATCCCGCGTTCTTGCCGGCGGGCCCCGCCTTGCCGGCCGGCACCGCGTTCCTGCCGAGCCCTCCGGGTACCCCTTGTCGAGTCTTGGGTCCCGCCGATCCCGCCGAACCCGCAGGTCCAGCCCCTCGGACAGCTCCCATCACTCCGGCGGGTCCACCCACTCCGGTCTCCGCGGTACTGCCCGTTGGGTCAGGGTGTCGCTGGGCCACGCCGGCGCCTCCGGGCGTCTATGAGCATCTCCTGCACGTTCCGCAGCGGTTGCCCGTCCGCGTCTGTGGCGTGCCGTGTCCATTCGCCGTCCGGGCCGAGGTGCCAGGAGGCGGTGCCGTCCGACATGCCGGTCTCCAGCAGCCGGCTGAGGGACCCGCAGTGGCCCGGGTCGGTGACGCGTACCAGGGCCTCGATCCGCCGGTCCAGGTTGCGGTGCATCATGTCCGCGCTGCCGAACCAGACTTCGGGTTCGCCCGCGTTGCCGAAGGCGAAGACCCGCGAGTGCTCCAGGAACCGCCCCAGCACGCTGCGCACCCGGATGTTCTCGGACAGCCCGGCGACGCCGGGGCGCAGCGCGCAGATGCCGCGCACCCAGATCTCCACCGGCACGCCCGCCCGGGAGGCCCGGTACAGCGCGTCGATGATGGCCTCGTCCACTATCGAGTTGCACTTGATCCGGACGTACGCGCTGTGTCCCGCGTGGTGGTGGACGACCTCCTTGTCGATGCGCTGGAGCAGTCCGTCGCGCAGCGACTTGGGGGCGACCAGCAGTCGGCGGTAAGTCTCGCGGCGCGAGTAGCCGGAGAGCCGGTTGAAGAGGTCGGAGAGGTCCGCGCCCACTTGCGGGTCGGCCGTCAGCAGCCCCAGGTCCTCGTAGAGCCGCGCTGTCTTCGGGTGGTAGTTGCCGGTCCCCACATGGGAATAGCGGCGCAGCATCTCGCCTTCCTGCCGCACCACCAGGGACAGCTTGCAGTGCGTCTTGAGCCCGACGAGGCCGTAGACGACATGGCAGCCGGCCTCCTCCAGCTTCCGCGCCCACTTGATGTTGGCCTGCTCGTCGAAGCGCGCTTTGAGTTCGACCAGGACGAGCACCTGCTTGCCGGACTCGGCCGCGTCTATCAGCGCGTCGACGATCGGCGAGTCGCCCGAGGTGCGGTAGAGCGTCTGCTTGATGGCCAGGACGTCCGGGTCGGCCGCGGCCTGTTCCAGGAACGCCTGGACCGTGGTCGAGAAGGAGTCGTACGGGTGGTGCAGCAGCACGTCCCGCGCGCGCAGGGCGGCGAAGATGTCGGGCGCGGAGGCCGATTCGACCTCGGCGAGGTCGCGGTGGGTGCCCGCCACGAACTTGGGGTACTTCAGCTCCGGCCGGTCGAGGGCCGCTATGCCGAACAGGCCGGTGAGGTCGAGCGGGCCGGGCAGCGGGTAGACCTCGGCGGCCGAGATCTTGAGCTCCTGGACCAGCAGGTCGAGCACGGACGGGTCGATGGACTCCTCGACCTCCAGCCGCACCGGCGGCCCGAAGCGCCGCCGCATCAGCTCCTTCTCCAGCGCCTGGAGGAGGTTCTCGGTGTCGTCCTCCTCGACCTCCAGGTCCTCGTTGCGGGTGACCCGGAACATGTGGTGCGCGAGCACCTCCATGCCGGGGAACAGCTCCTCCAGGTGCGCCGCGATCACGTCCTCCAGCGGCACGTACCGCTGCGGCGAGGCCTCCAGGAAGCGGGAGAGCAGCGGCGGGACCTTGACCCGGGCGAAGTGCCGGTGGCCGCTGACCGGGTTCCGTACGACGACGGCGAGGTTCAGCGAGAGCCCGGAGATGTACGGGAAGGGGTGCGCGGGGTCCACGGCCAGCGGGGTGAGGACCGGGAAGATCTGCTGCCGGAAGAGGGTGAAGAGGCGTTCCTGCTCCTTCTCCGTCAGCTCCGGCCAGCGCATCAGGTGGATGGACCGCTCGGCCAGCTCGGAGGCGATGTCCTGCTGGTAGCAGGCGGCGTGCCGGGCCATGAGCTCGCGCGAGCGGGTCCAGATCAGGTCGAGGACTTCGCGCGGCTGGAGGCCGGAGGCGGAGCGGGTGGCCACGCCGGTCGCGATACGGCGTTTCAGGCCGGCGACCCTGACCATGAAGAACTCGTCCAGGTTGCTCGCGAAAATAGCGAGGAAGTTCGCCCGTTCGAGGAGCGGGGTCGTCGGGTCCTCGGCCAGTTCGAGCACCCGCTCGTTGAAGGCCAGCCAGCTCCGCTCACGGTCGAGGAACCGGCCGGAGGGCATCTCCTCGCCGTCCGGGCCGATGTCCGGGCCCGCCTCCGGCGCGTACGCGTCCAGATCGGCGTCGAGATCGGGCTCCAGCGCCGGCCCGGACGGTGTGACGGTCTGCGGGCGGTGCGCCGTGATGGCGCCGACCGAGGGCTGGGGCCGCGGGGCCGCGGTGCCGGGCGGGACCTGGGCCGGAGCCTGGTCCCGGGCCGGAGTCCGGGGCGTTGCCGGAGCCTGGTCCCGGGCCGGAGCCTGGTCCCGGGCCGGAGTCCGGGGCGTTGCCGGAGCCTGGTCCTGTGCCCCGGCCGTTGCCCGAGTCTGGGCCGTAGCCGGAATCTGGGCCTTTGCCTGCGCGCTGGACTGGTTCATGTCCCCATTCTTCCGCGCCTGGGTTACAACAGGCTCGGCGAAGAGCGAGGCTGATCGGAGCCACCGGTCGGGAGCTTTGGGCACAGCTGGCTGCATTCAGCGATGCTCGCAAGCGCGGTTGAATCGCCGGTAACGCGGACATGGCGGACAGGCAAGCGGATTCCTTCGGCAGGGTGCCGGGGGCGGGTATGGAACGGGTGCGGGGGCGGCCCGTGAGCCACCCCCGCACCCGTTCCCCCTCCGCTACCCGAGGGCTGTTCCGCTGGTCAGGCCGTGCAGCGGCGCGTCCGCCCCGCGCAATCAGCTCTCCGTGCGGTACATCAAGTCCGTCTCATGCGTGCTGAACCCCAGCCGCTCGTAAACCGTCACAGCCGGAACGTTGTCAGCATCGACATACAGCATCGCGGTAGGCAGCCCCGCTCCCGCAAGGTGCCGCAGACCGATCGCGGTCAGCGCCTTGCCCAGGCCGCCGCCCTGCTCCTTGGGGTCCACGCCGAGGACGTACACCTCGCCGAGCTGCTCCGCGGCATGCACCTTGGTCCAGTGGAACCCGACGATCCGGTCCGTGCCCGCGTCCGTGCCCGGTCCGCCGCCCGGTCCGCCGCCCGCAGGGCGCACCGCTAGGAAGAACCCCTTGGGGTCGAACCAGGACTCGGCCTTGCGGTCGTCGAGGTCCCGCTGGGTGAGCGAGCCCTGTTCGGGGTGGTGGGCGAAGGCCGCGGCGTTCACGGCGAGCCAGGCCGCGTCGTCCTGGCCCGGCACGAAGGTCCGTACGGTGACGCCCGCGGGCAGCACGGGCTCGGCCTGTGCGAGGTCGGCGAGCGGGCGTCGCAGCTGCCGGAGCTCGCGGAAGAGCGTGAGCCCCAGGACCTGCGCGAGATGCCGCGCCGCCGGGTGTCCGCCGTGCGCCCACACCCGCAGCCGCTTGCCGGACTCCGCGAGCAGCGCGAGCCCGAGCGCCCGCCCGTGGCCCTTGCCGCGGTGCTCGGGGTGCACGACCAGCTCGGCGGCCGGGGCCTCGACGGGGTCGGTGTCCTCCAACTGCCCGTAGCCGACGAGCACGCCCGCCGCGTCCCGCATCACCAGATGCCGTACGCCGTCCCTGCGCCCGCCGCGGAGCTGGAGCCGGCCCTGCTCGGAGACCGCGGACTGGCCGTCCTGGACCGCCGCCGCCCCGATCAGCTCCAGCACGCCCCGCGCCACCTCGGCAGCCGGCTCGTCCGTCGCCTCGACCTGCCGCAGGCCGCCCACCGTGCTCACTGTGGTGGCTGGGTTAGCTGTGCCGGCCGCGTCGGCTGCGTTGGCTGTGCCGGCCGCGTCGGCTGCGTTGGCTGTGCCCGCCGCGTCGGCTGCGTTGGCTGTGCCCGCCGCGTCGGCCGCGTTGCCCGCGTCGGCTGGGTTGCCCGGGGTGCCCGCGTCGCCTGCGTCGGCTGGGTTGGCCGGGGTGCCCGCGTCGCCCGCATCGGCTGGGTTGGCCGGGGTGCCCGTGTTCCTCGCTTCGCTCATGGCCCCGAGCCTACGGCCGCACCCACGCGCAACCCGCTCGTTACCTCGCCGGTCCTGACACGCTACGCGCGTTGACCCTAGGCTGCCGTGCACTCGACAAGGCCGACCTCACGGCTGACGACGAAGGGGACCACATGCCAGCGACACCTCAACGGCGCCGGGTGGCGCGCAGGTTGACCGCCGCGGCGGCCGTGCTCGCCGCCGCCGCGGGCGCGCTGTCGGCCGCCGGACCGGCAGGGGCCGAGAGCGCCGAAAGCGCCGGGAGCACCGCCGCCGGCTACGGCAAGCACCGCCCCGGCCGGACCGTAGACGTACAGTTGCTGTCGTTCAACGACCTGCACGGCAACCTGGAGCCCCCGCAGGGCTCCTCAGGCGCCGTCACCGAGCGGCAGCCGGACGGCACCACGAAGGCCGTCCCGGCCGGGGGCGCGGAGTACCTGGCCAGTTCGCTGCGTACGGCCCGCGAGGGGCACCCCTACTCGGTGACCGCCGCGGCCGGCGACATGGTCGGGGCCAGCCCGCTGCTGTCCGGGCTGTTCCACGACGAGCCCACGATCGAGGCGCTCAACAAGCTCGACCTG
This sequence comes from Streptomyces sp. H27-D2, assembly GCF_035828615.1. Taxonomy (NCBI): domain Bacteria; kingdom Bacillati; phylum Actinomycetota; class Actinomycetes; order Kitasatosporales; family Streptomycetaceae; genus Streptomyces; species Streptomyces sp. H27-D2. Next base: position 62,020 of record NZ_JAYMZR010000007.1, read on the forward strand.
GACGTCAGCTCGGTCGGAAACCACGAATTCGACGAGGGGCGGGCCGAGTTGACCCGCCTCCAGCGGGGCGGCTGCCACCCGAAGGAGGGCTGCTACGAGGAGGGCAAGCGCTTCAAGGGCGCGGACTTCCCCTACCTCGCGGCGAACGTCACCGACGAGAAGACCAAGAAGCCGATCCTCAAGCCGTACACCGTGTGGAAGCACAAGGGCGTGAAGATCGGCTTCATCGGCGTCACCCTCGAAGGCACGCCGGACGTCGTCACCGCCGAGGGCGTCAAGGGCCTCGCATTCCACGACGAGGTCGAGACGATCGACAAGTACGCCAAGGAGCTGAACCGCAAGGGCGTGAAGTCGATCGTCGCGCTCATCCACGAGGGCGGCTCGCCGGCCTCCTCCTCGTACAACTACGACTGCGACAGCCCCGGTCCCGGCGACGGCGTCTCGGGCCCGATCACCCAGATCGCCAAGAAGCTCACCCCCAAGGTCGACGCGCTGGTCACCGGCCACACCCACCAGGCGTACGCGTGCACGATCCCGGACCCGTCCGGCACCCCGCGCACCGTCACCTCCGCCGCGTCCTTCGGCAAGCTCTACACGGACACCACGCTCACCTACGACCGGCGCACCCGCGACATCGTGCGCCCCGGCGTCGCCTCGGCCAACCACGTGGTCGACCGCGAGCAGCCCAAGGCCGCCGACATGACCTCGCTGATCAACCGCTGGAACAAGCTGGCCGCCCCGGTGGCCAACAAGCCCGTCGGCTTCATCTCCGCCGACATCCCCGGCCGCGGCGCCGGCGCCCTGGAGTCCCCGCTGGGCGACGCGATCTCCGACGCCCAACTCGAAGCGACCGCGCCCGCCGGCAAGGGCGGCGCGCAGCTCGCCTTCATGAACCCCGGCGGCATCCGATCCGACCTCGCCTTCACGGCGTCCGGAGCCGAGGCCGACGGGGTGGTGACGTACGGCGAGGCGTTCACCGTGCAGCCCTTCACCAACATGATGAACGTCCTCGACCTGACCGGCGCGCAGCTGATCACCGCGCTCCAACAGCAGGTCAGCGGTGGGAACGAGGCGTCCCCGAAGATCCTTCAGGTCTCAAAGGGCTTCACCTACACGCTCGACATGACGAAGTCGGGCGCCGCCCGGATCGTCACCGGCACGGTGAAGCTGGACGGCGTCGCGATCGACCCGTCGAAGACCTACCGGGTCGCGATGAACGAGTTCCTCGCGGGCGGCGGCGACGGCTTCGCGGCCTTCAAGGACGGCAAGAACAAGCTCGTCGGCGCATCGGACCTGGACGCCTTCACGGCGTACCTGACGGCGCACTCGACGGCGTCCGCGCCGCTGGACCCGCCGAAGGCCGACCGCATCACCATCGTCAGGTAATCACCAAGAAGTCACCAAGTAATCGCTTTCGCGAGGGGCGGCCCGGAGTCGGGCCGTCCCTTCGGCGTGCGTCGCCCACAAGGCGCCGCACCGGATATCGAACCGCGCGTGGACAGCCGATGACGTTCATCATGTTCGTGCTCTGAGTTGACGGGTCAACAATTCCCTTTCGTTTATCACACCTCCCCGGAGCGCGGGCAAGAACGCGATTCGCGACAGCTCCCCGGAAATCAGCCAACTTCACTACCGGACCCCACCTTTCCGGTCCCGGGCGAATACCTTTCCCTTCGGCGCGACTTCAGCGTGCGACAGATCCAGTGCGCGACAGATTCAGTGTGCGACAGAGGAAGGGATCGGAATGACCACACCCGGAACTACGTGGGGCGCTTTCCAGTCATTGAAGGGCGGACTGCACAATGACCCCGCCGTGGCGGCTCTCGCCGACGACCGGCTGATCGTCTTCGCGGAGGGCGGCGACCACGAACTCTGGTACATCTGGCAGAACCACGACCTCAAATGGTCGCAGTGGTCCCGGCTGCACGGCGCGAAGATCGACGGCGTGCCGGCCGCGATCCTCGGCCGCGACGGCCTGGTCCATGTCTTCTGGCGCTCCCCGGACCGGAACCTGTACGCGACCAGGACCGACCACGTACTCGGCGGCCTGACCAAGGCCCCGGTGCACCTGGTGACGGGCATCGGCAGCGACCCCGCCGCGACGCACAACGCCGACGGCCGTATCTCCGTCTTCTTCCGGGGCACGGACAACGCGGCCTGGCACATCACGCAGAAGTCGGTCGCGTACACCGACTGGGCCCCGGTCGCCACCATCGGCGGCGACATCTTGGGCGTGCCGGCCCCGATCCTGTCCGCCGACGGCCGGGTGGAGGTGTTCGTCCGCGGCAGCGACGACGGCCTGTGGGTCTCCCAGCAGAAGGCTCCGGACAACAGCGACAACTGGAACAGCTTCGTCCAGATCTCCCAGGGGATGACCTCCGACCCCAAGCCCGCGCGGGACGCGGACGGCCGCATCCGGGTCTTCTGGCGCGGCACGGACAACAAGGGCTACTTCGTCAGCCAGCAGGGCGGCTACGACACCTGGAACCCGAAGGGCACCCTGAACGGCGGGCTCGACAGCGCGCCGTTCCCGATCCGCGCCCTCGACGGCCGGCTCGAAGTGTTCGTCACCGGAACGGACAGGTCCACCTGGGTGGCCGAGCAGAAAAGCGTCAACGGTGAATCCTTCGAAGAGTTCGTGACGCTGCACGGCGGCATCGCGGGCGACTCGATACCGGCCCGGCACACGGACAACCGCATCTTCGTATTCGTCCGCGGCACCGACCAGGCCATCTGGTTCGCGCCGCAGAACTGGGCGTAACCGGAAAACGGCGTAACCGGAAAACGTCGCCGAGGTCCGCCTCCGGACGGGGAGGCGGACCTCGCAGCGCGCGCTGTGCGGCACGGCACGTTGCACGGCACCGCATGTTGTACGGCAGTGCACGTTGCACAACACGGGGTACCGCGCGCCTTACGGTTTTACGCTGGACACATTACGCGCCGGCCGCAGCCGGGCCGCCGCCCGTTCCGCCTTCTTCGCCCGCTTCACCTTCGGATTCATCCTCGGCACCGCCCTCGGAGCCGCCCTCCGCCGCGTCTTCCACGAAGTGATCGAACTCGCCCGCTTTCACGCCCAGGATGAATGCTTTCAGCTTCTCCGGGGTGGTGGTCACGATGACATCCGGGTCGTTGCCGCCCTCGAATTTGATCGTGCCGTCCTCGGCGGCGTAGACGTGGAGGCCGGGCGCCTCACCCTCGCCCCGGTCGGACTGCTGCCGGTCCTGCGCGCTCATGTTCGATTCCTCTCGGTTGTGCGCACTCACGATCACGCGGCCCCGACCATGTCCATGGCCCCGACTGCGACTTGCGTCACCACACGGCCGTCGCATTCGCGCCGTAACCATCCCTGACCGGCGCAAAACTTGCCGGTGTTCCGGATACCGACGTCAGTACTACGCCAGGACTTGCGTTCGGGGGGCGCGCGCGTGGTGGGATGACCCGATGCGACCCCCCACACGCATACCCTCACATGCGCCCCGCTCACCGCTCGGACCGGACGACGGCCAACCCGCCGTCCGCCCCAACGACGCCCGCTCCGCGATGCCCCGCCCCGATGACACCCTGCCCGGCGACGGCTCCGGCGGCATCCCGCACGCCCACCCGCAGGACGGCTCCCAGGACGCCCCGCGCGAGCACCCGTACAGCAGGCCCGCGACGCACAACCCCTATGACGCCCTGGCCGCGCTCGCCGACCCGGAGCCTGTGCCCGGGACCGAGCCCGCGGCGGACGACAACAACGACCCGCTCGGGCTGGGGCTGCGGTCCGACGAGGACGACGAGGAACCCTGGGAACGGCCCAACCACCGCCGGATGCGGCGCGGGCGGAGCAGATTCGCCGCCGTGCCGATCACCGTCAAGGCGGTCGGCGCGGTGCTCATCGGCGCGGCGTTCCTCGGGCTCGCGGACCGCTGGGCGGTGCTCTACGCGGAGCAGAAGACCCAGGAGAAGGTGCAGGACTCGCTGCACCTGACGGCCGCCCCCGAGGTGACCATCCATGGATTCCCCTTCCTCACCCAGGTGTTCGACAAGCGCCTGGAGAAGGTGGACGTCACCATCCCGGACGTCGCGGCCAACCGGGTCTCGCTCGCCAAGGTGGAGGCCACCGCCGACGACATCCGGATCACCGGCAGCCTGCCGAACTCCATCAACGGAGCCGTCGTCAGCCGGATGCACGGCAACGTACTGCTCGCCTTCGACGACCTGAACCGCGAACTGGGCGCTTCGCAGGTCAAGTTCAGCGAGAACGGCCGCAACTCGGTGCGCGCCAGCGGGCATCTGCCGATCGCCGGACACGACCTCAAGGTGCGGGCCGAGGCGCGCATCCGGCGTGTCGGGAGCCAGGGCATCGCGACCAGCATCAGCGGCATGCGGCTCGACATCGCCGACCTGGCGAGCTACGAGCCCGGCCCCGGCGGCGGCCTGCGGCTGAGCCGTAAGACGGCCGAGCAGGTGAGCCGGGAGGCCGCGAAGGCCAAGGCGCTGTTCGCGGTGCCCGCCGTGGCCAAACGGCTCGGCGTGCCGCCCGGCGCGGTCGAGCAGGCGAAGCACAGCGAGAAGAAGCTGCACGAGCTCACCGGCGCCCCGCGCTTCGTCGACAAGCTCATGAAGCTGAACCTGGTCGACGTCGTCATCGACCACCCGTGGCTGCTGGAGAAGATCGGCATCGACCCGGGCCTGGTGAAGACCCTGACCGGGCTCAAGCAGCCGGAGCTGGCCGATCGGCTGTCGCTCTCCTTCCAACTGCCGGACATCCCGGGCTACGTACGGCTCCAGCACATCACCGTCGAGCGCGAGGGCATCCGGGCCGACCTGACCGGGATGGACCTCCCGTTCGGCGACGCGGCCAAGGATGACGCCAAGAAGAAGTGAGTCCGGGGCGGCTGGGTCGGGGGCGGTTGGGTCCCGGACGAGTGGGCCAGGGACAAGTGGGTCCAGGCCGAGTGGGCCAGGGACCGCGGAAGCGGCAGCGGCCAGCGGCCGCGGTAACAGCAGTGCCGTGCAGGCGCGTTCAGTCGGCTGCCCGTACGCCCTGCGTCGCTCGGTAGCGCGACGGCGGAACCCCGTACCGGGCGACGAACGCCTGCCGCAGCGTCTCGGCCGAGCCGAAGCCGCAGCGCGCGGCCACGCTCGCCACTGGCAGCGACGACGAGGCCAGCAGATGCCCGGCCGCTTCGGTGCGGGCCCGCCGGACGAACCGCCCCGGTGTCTGCCCCAGATGCTCCACGAACAGCCGGGTCAGCTGCCGCTCGCTCACGCCCGCGCCGGCCGCCAGCGTCGCCGCCGACAGATCGGCGGTCAGCCGGCTGGCGATATGGTCGACGACCCGCCGGACCAGGCTGTGCACCGGCGCCGGCGCACTCATGAACATGCTCATCTGCGCCTGGTTGCCCGGCCGGTGGAGATAGGTGACCAGCCCACGGGCCACCCCGCGCGCCAACTCCGCCCCGTGGTCCTCCTCGATGAAGGCGAGCGTCAGATCCAGTGCGCTGGTGACGCCCGCCGCGGTGGATACGCGGCCGTCACGGATGTAGATCGGCGCGGGATCGACCGTGACCTGCGGATAGGCGGCGGCGAGCCGCGGCGCGTAATTCCAGTGCGTGGTGGCCCGTTTGCCGTCGAGCAGACCGGCGGCGGCCAGCACGGTGGCCCCCGTGCACACCGAGGCGACCCGGCGGGCCTCCCTGGCCAGCCGGCGGACATGGCCGACGATCCGCGGGTCGTCCGCCGCGGTCTCGTGTCCGAGCCCGCCCGTGACGAGCAAGGTGTCGAGCGGCCCCCTGACCCGTTCCAGCGTTCCCTGGCCCTGGAGCGTCAGACCCCCGTCGCAGGCGATCGCGCGCCCGCCGGGCGTGGCCACGTCCACGCTGTAGCCGGGGACGGCGCCGATCCGGTTGGCCCCGTTCAACGCCGTGGTCACACACGCGATGTCCAACAACTCCGCCGCGTCGTAACCGACGACGACCACCCGCCGCCGCTCCGTGAGCTGTACGTCTGCCATGGGCTGCGCCTCCGCCATGAGCCGCACCCTATGGCGTAACGACTGGCATCCCAAGATTCCGGACAGCTTCTTCCGCCGCCCTGGAGCCTCCCCGGGCGGCGGAAGAAGCTGGCGTCATGACCAAAACAATCGCCTTTGTGCTCTATCCCGGCATCACCGTGCTGGACCTGGTGGGACCGCTCCAAGTGCTCAGCGCGTTCGCCGAGTTCGACCCCTCCTACCGGGTCGCGGTCGTCGCCCAGGGCCTCTCCGTCCTCGGCACCGACACCCCGCTGAAGGTGGCCCCCAGCCACACCTTCGACCAGATCCCCGAGCCCTTCGCGCTGATCGTGCCGGGCGGCGGACCGCCGGCCTTCGCCGCGCTCGGCAACGAGCCGCTGCTCGACTGGGTCCGGCGGGCTGCACGCACCGCCGAGGTCGTCGGCTCGGTCTGCACCGGCTCGTTCATCCTCGGCGCCGCGGGCCTGCTGGAGGGCCGGCGGGCGACCTCCCACTGGGGAGTCCGGCGACTGCTGGCGAAGTTCGGCGCGACCCCGGTCGCCGAACGCTGGGTCGAGGACGGCCCGGTGCTCACCGCCGCCGGGGTGTCGGCCGGGATCGATATGGCGCTGCGCCTCGTCGAGCGGCTGGCGGGCGAGGAGACCGCCCGCAGCGTCCAGCTCTTCATCGAGTACGACCCGCAGCCGCCCCTCGGCCCCATCGACTGGGCGGCCGCCGACCTCAGCTCCTTCGAGCCGCACAGCAAGGCCATGCTGGAAACGGGGCTGGCCGATCAACCCGAGATGTTGGCCCGGCTGATGAACTGAGCACCCTGATGAACTGCGCGCGGGGGCAGGCAACTGAGGTGGAGTGGCTGGACGCTTATGTGGAGTGGCTGGACTCCGGCTCGCGGCCGGTGCGCCGGCACTCCACACCATTGCGCCGTCGCTCCACAGCGGCAGTCACTCCACAGGCGCAGTAGAGGCCCGAGGCCGGCTCTCCGGCGGTGCGACGGGCGCGCCGGGCAGCCGGACCGCCGCGATCGCGCCGCCGCCGTAGGCCGCCCGCAGCGCGACCTCGCCGCCCGCCTGCTGGACCGTATGGGCGACGATCGACAGCCCGAGCCCGGAGCCCGGCAGGCTGCGGGCGCTGGGCGAGCGCCAGAACCGCTCGAAGACGTGCGGCAGTTCCTCGGCCGGGATGCCGGGGCCGTGGTCCCGTACCGTCAGCTCTCCGCCGTGCAGCGCGACCTCGACCACCCCGCCCTGGGGGCTGAACTTCACCGCGTTGTCGAGCAGGTTGACCAGCGCCCGCTCCAGCGCGGCCGGCTCGGCCCGTACGTACCAGGGCGCGAACGCCGCGGTGATCTCGATGCCGCTGCCGCGCAGCCTGGCCCGCTGCACCGCGCGGGCCGCGAGCTCGTGCAGCGCGATGACGGGGACCGGGGCGCTGCCCGCCGCCGCGTCCGGCCTGGACAGCTCCTGGAGATCGCCGATGAGCGCCGCCAGCTCCCCCATCTGCGCCCTGACCGAGGTGAGCAGCGCCCGCCGGTCGTCCTCCGGGATGCTGCGGCCGGACTCCTCGCTGCGGACGAGCAGGTCGATGTTGGTGCGCAGCGAGGTCAGCGGGGTGCGCAGCTCGTGCCCGGCGTCCGCGATCAGCTGCTGCTGGCGCTCGCGGGAGGAGGCGAGCGCCTCGGTCATCGAGTTGAAGGCGGCGGAGAGCCGCGCGATCTCGTCGTCCCCCTCGACCGGGATGCGGACCGCGAGGTCGTCGGTGCGGGCGATGTGCTCGACCGCTTCGGTCAGCTGGTCCACCGGCTTCAGCCCGGCGCGGGCGACCCACAGGCCGGCTGTGGCCGCCCCGAGCACGCCGACCCCGGCGACCATGAGCAGGACGAGCGCGAGGGTGTTGAGCGGGCCGGTGATCTCGCTCAGCGGGCGGGCGATCGACAGTGCGAGCTGCTGGTGCGAGCCGACAATCTGGATCGGCTGGGTGTAGACGCGCATCTTGGTGCCGTCTTCGGTGGTGACGTCGTGCAGCGTGCTGTCGCTGCGCCCGGTGGCGACCGAGGTGTCGGCCGGCACCACCGGCAGCGCCTCGGTGCCGGTCACCCAGCAGCGCGAGCCGTCCGCCTGGACCAGCTGGACGGAGGAGTTCATCGGGTTGACGAAGGCGGGCTGCTGGTCGGAGCCCTTGCCCAGCGGCTCGCTCAGGCACCCGTACTGGTCGAGCACGCGCTGCACCGAGGAGATCGCGGAGGTCGAGCTCAGCGACTTGTCGAGCTGTTCGGTGAGCTGGTGGCGGGTGATGAACCAGCACGCGAACGCGGACGCGGCGACCGCCACCGCCACGGCCGCCGCGGTGAGGATCGTGAGGCGTGAGCGCAGCGGCAGTGCGTGGAAGCGGGGGCGTCGCATCAGGCGCTGTCCGCCGAGGTGCTCTCGCCCGCCCGCGGCACGCCGGGCCGCGTGCCGTCGGCGGCCTTGAGGACGTAGCCCACGCCCCTGACGGTGTGCACGAGCCGGGACATGCCGCCCGCTTCCGTCTTGCGCCGCAGGTACATCACGTACACGTCGAGCGAGTTCGACGTCGGCTCGAAGTCGAAGCCCCAGACCGCCTTGAGGATCTGCTCGCGGGTGAGGACCTGCCGGGGGTGCGCGAGGAACATCTCCAGCAGCGTGAACTCGGTGCGGGTCAGCTCGACCGGCCGGCCGGCCCGGGTGACCTCGCGGGTCGCCAGGTTCATCCGCAGATCGCCGAAGACCAGCGCCTCGTTCTCGGCGGCGCCGGGCCGGTCGCCGGGTGCGGCGTACGAGCTGCGCCGCAGCAGGGCGCGGATGCGGGCGAGCAGTTCGTCCAGCTCGAAGGGCTTGACGAGGTAGTCGTCCGCGCCGGCGTCCAGGCCGGTGACCCGGTCGCCGACGGTGTCGCGGGCGGTCAGCATCAGGATCGGTACGCGCACACCGCTGGCCCGGAGCCGGCGGGCCGCGGTCAGGCCGTCCATCCGCGGCATCAGCACGTCGAGCACCAGCAGATCGGGCGCGTACGCCCCGACCTTGTCGAGCGCGTCCAGCCCGTCGACGGCGAGGGCGGTGGCGTACCCCTCGAAGGCGAGGCTGCGCCGCAGGGCCTCGCGGACGGCGGGTTCGTCGTCGACGATCAGGATTCGCTGCTGATCACCGGTCTCGGCGGAACTCACGACTGCCGCACCTCGCTCAGGACCCACTGCTGACCACCGGACTCGGCGGAACTCACGACTGCCGCACCTCGCTCAGGACCCACTGCTGACCACCGGACTCGGCCGAACTCACGACTGCCGCACCTCGTTCCACTCCATCGCCGCGCCGGCCCTCGTTGGGCCGCGTCGCACCGCGCCGCGTCGCGCCGCTCGCCGGACCATTCCCACCCAGTCTCATCCCACCCAGTCTCACATCACCGGGTGCCGCCGCCGCGCAGGTCGTCCAGGATCTTCTTGACGTCGTTGATCGGAATGGAGAAGCCGAGGCCGATGCTGCCCGCGCTGCCCGCCGCCGGTCCCTGTCCGGAACTGGGCGCGTACATCGCCGAGTTGATGCCGATGATCCGGCCGTCCATGTCGACCAGCGGGCCGCCGGAGTTGCCGGGGTTGAGCGAGGCGTCGGTCTGCAGGGCCTTGTAGGTCGTCTTGGAGGAGCCGACATCGCCGTTGTACTGGCCGCCGCCGAACTCGAAGGGCCACTCGCCGCTGCCGCCCGGGCCCTGGCCGGGGGGCTGGCCCTGGCCGTCCTGCCCGTCCTGCCCGTCCTGGCCGCCTTGTCCGCCCTGTCCGCCCTGGCCGTCTTCCTTCTGGACGGTCACATCGCGCTTCAGTGCGGAGACGATGCCGCTGGTGACGGTCCCGGTGAGGCCCTCGGGGGAGCCGATGGCGACGACCTCGTCGCCGACCTTGACCTGGTCCGAGTCGCCGAGCACGGCGGGCTTGAGGTTGCTCGCGCCCTCGGCCTTGATCAGCGCCATGTCGCGGTCCGGGTCGGTTCCGACGACCTTGGCGTCGAGGGTGCGGCCGTTGCTGAGCTTGACCTTGATGGACTGGGCGCCCGAGACGACGTGGTTGTTGGTGAGGATCTCGCCGTCCTCGCTGATGATCACGCCGGAGCCGGTGGACTTGCCCGTTCCGGAGGTCGCGTTGATCTCGACCACGCTCGGGCTGACGGCCGCGGCCACCCCGGATATGGTGCCCCGGTCGCTCGCGGCGACCGTCGTGCCGGTCACCGAGCTGCTCGCCGTCGAGTGGTCGGTGACCTGCCCGAGCAGCAGCGCGGTGCCGCCGCCGACACCTGCCGACGCGATGGCGACGGCGGCCAGCAGGGCCACCGGGCCGCGCACACGCCGCTTGCGGGAACCGCCGTGCCCGGTGCCGGTCGAGCCGTGCGCCGCGCCGTGCCCCGAGCCGTCACCGGCGGGCCGCGGCGCGTCGGCGTCGAACCCCTCGTACCCGCCGCCGGGCCATATCGTGACCCCTGAGGCGGTCGTGATCGGCTGCTGCGGCGCGTACGAGGGCTCGGGAGGCGCGGGGGAACCCGGCCCGGCGTCGGGCCGCTGCCCGCCCGGACCGAACCACTGGGACGAGGACTGCTCAGGCTCGTGCTCGTGATCGCCGCTGCGGCGAGTGTTTTCTGTCATGGCACTGACTCTGCTCACTCAAAATGAGAGCTTCCTGAGGGCACGCTGAGAAGCCCGACAGAAGTAGGTATGCCGGATATAAGGGCGGGCGCGGAGAGTTGGGGGCGGAGGCGCGCGGCGAGGTGGCGGGGGCGCGCGGGGCGAGGCGCGCGCGGGGGTGCGAGCGCGCGGCGGGGTGGTGCGAGGGAGCGCGGCGGGGTGGTGCGAGCGGGCTCGGCGCGCCGGTCAGGAGCAGCCGCAGGAGCGCCGTACCACCAGCGCCGAGGGGAACTGCTTGAGCCGCTCGCGCCGCGACCCGGCGACCCGCAGCCCGTCGTCCAGGACCAGGTCCACCGCGGCCCGCGCCATCGCCTCCCGGTCGGAGTAGACGGTGGTCAGCGGCGGATCGGTGAGCGCCGCTTCCTTCACGTCGTCGAAACCGGCGACGGCCAGCCCGCCCGGCACGTCGATGCGCAGCTCGCGCGCCGCCCGGAGCACGCCGATCGCCTGGTCGTCCGTCGCGCAGACGATGGCCGGCGGCCGGTCCGGGCCGGCCAGCAGGTCCAGCGCGACCTCGTAGGCGTCGTAGCGGTTGTACGGAGCTTGGAACAGCCGCCCCTCCGTCGAGTGCCCGGCCTCGGCCATCGCCAGCCGCCAGCCCTCGACATGGTCAGTGACCGGGTCTCCGTAAATGGGCGTCTTCTCGGTACCGCCGAGGCAGGCGACGTACGGGTGCCCGTGCTCCAGCAGGTGCCGGGTCGCGAGCTGCGCGCCGCCCACGTCGTCCGTCACGACCGCCACGTCGTCGATCGCCTCGGGGCGCCGGTGCAGCATGACGATGCGGGCGTCCCAGACGTCGATCTCGGCGGCGGCGTGCTCGCTGGGCCCCTGGCTGATCAGGATCAGGCCGGAGACCCGCATGCCGAGGAACGCGCGCAGGTAGTGCACCTCGCGCTCGTCCAGATAGTCGGAGTTGCCGACCAGCACCATTTTCCCGCGGTCGGACGCGGCCTGCTCGACCGCGTGCGCCATCTCCGCGAAGAAGGGCTGCCGCGCGTCCGGGACGATCAGGCCTATGAGGTCCGTACGGCGCGAGGCCATGGCCTGCGCGACCCGGTCCGGGCGGTAGCCCAGCTCCTTGATGGCGGCGAGCACCCGCTCGCGCGTGGCCGGGGCGACCGGCCTCGGCCCGTTGTTGATGACGTAACTGACGACCGCGGTCGACGTCCCCGCAAGCCTTGCCACATCGTCCCGCGTCACCTTGGCCACGCGCGGCAGTCTACGCGGGTGCACTCACCCATCAGTGGGGCGTACGCCCCAGGGCCGCGCGCCCCATGCGGTGTCGGTACGCGCGTCGCCTCGCACCTCCCCGCGACCGTCCCCGCGACCGCCGGCCAGCAGCTCCGCGCGGGCCTCCGCACGGGCCTGGGCCTGGGCTTTCGCCTGCGCCTTGGCCTCTTCCTGGGCCCGCTCGACCTTCTCGGGCGTCACGAAGCGGTAGCCGACATTGCGCACGGTGCCGATCAGCGACTCGTTCTCGGGGCCGAGCTTCGCGCGCAGCCGCCTGACGTGCACGTCCACCGTCCGGGTGCCTCCGAAGTAGTCGTACCCCCAGACCTCCTGGAGCAGCTGGGCGCGGGTGAAGACCCGGCCCGGGTGCTGGGCGAGGTACTTGATCAGTTCGAATTCCTTGAAGGTCAGGTCCAGCACGCGGCCCTTGAGCTTCGCGCTGTACGTCGCCTCGTCCACCGACAGGTCCCCGTTGCGGATCTCCATCGGGCTGTCGTCCACCACGATCTGCTGACGGCCCATCGCGAGCCGCAGCCGGGCCTCGACCTCGGCCGGGCCCGCCGTGTTCAGCAGGACGTCGTCGATGCCCCAGTCGGCGGTGACGGCTGCGAGTCCGCCCTCCGTCACGACCAGGACCAGCGGGCAGCCGGGTCCGGTGGAGCGGAGCAGCTGACACAGGCTGCGCACCTGCGGCAGGTCCTTGCGCCCGTCGATGAGGATCACGTCCGCGCCCGGTGTGTCCACCAGGGCGGGGCCTTCGGCCGGGGCCACCCGCACGCTGTGCAGCAGCAGCCCGAGTGCGGGCAGCACCTCCGTGGAGGGCTGGAGGGCATTGGTGAGGAGCAGCAGAGAGCTCATCGGCATCCCCCTTTCGCCGGGGGCGTCCGCCGTGTCGCGGCACGGCCGCCAGTACCAGTCGTACGGTCCTGCACACTTCGCTTGCCCATTACGCTCCTCGGTCCCTGCGAGAGGGGGCACCTCCCAGGCCATGCCTGGGGGAGTAGCGGCTACTGCCCGTCGTACGGTCGCGGCTCCGCGCCCGGAGCACACGTGTGCTTCAACGCTATGAACGGATGAACATGCGTGAAAGCACAAAAGGACCCGGGGGCAACATTGCCCGGATCCTCTGCCGAGCAGGATAGCCCACCCGGCCGCGTCACCGCAGGTCGCGCGGCGCGCTCTTGTTGTTCCCTGGGTCACTCCCGCCGGCCGCCGCGCGGCTCTGACCAGGGATGAGCGGCCCGGGGACACGGGGCTGCGGCCGATCCGAAGTGCTGCGAGCGCCAGGAGCGCGGGGGGCGCGTACGCAAAGTTCACGCCCCCTGCGTCCGCCTCCGCCCCGCGTACGGCGTACCCGTCGCGGCTGTACGGGTCACGGCTGTACCCGTCACGGCGTACGGGTCGCGGCGGTACCCGTCACGGCGTACGGGTCGCGGCTGTACGGGTCACGGCTGTACCCGTCACGGCGTACGGGTCGCGGCTGTACGGGTCACGGCGCACGGGTCACACCGGAGCGGCGCGTGGTGCGGTGCCCGCGCCCCCGGCCCCCGCGCCGCGCCCCCGGGCCGCCCCGCGCCTCAGTCCGCCTCGGCGACCGCTTCCGCGAACTGCGCCGCGTAGAGACGGGCGTACGCGCCCTCCGCCGCGAGCAGCTCGTCGTGCGCGCCCTGCTCCACGATCCGGCCGGACTCCATCACCAGAATGAGGTCGGCGTCCCGGATCGTTGACAGCCGGTGCGCGATGACGAAGCTCGTGCGCCCCCGGCGCAGCTCGCCCATCGCGTGCTGGATGAGCACCTCCGTGCGGGTGTCGACCGAGCTGGTGGCCTCGTCGAGGACGAGGATGGCCGGCTCGGCGAGGAACGCGCGGGCGATGGTGATCAGCTGCTTCTCGCCGGTGCTGACGTTGGAGCCCTCTTCGTCGATCACCGTGTCGTAGCCGTCCGGCAGGGTCCGTACGAAGCGGTCCACGTGGGTCGCCTTCGCCGCCGCGACGATCGTGTCCTGCGAGGCGCCGTCGGCTCCGTACGCGATGTTGTCCGCGATGCTGCCGCCGAACAGCCAGGTGTCCTGGAGCACCATGCCGATGTTGGAGCGCAGGTCCTCGCGCGACATCGCGGCGATGTCCACGCCGTCCAGGGTGATCCGGCCGCCGGTGACCTCGTAGAACCGCATCAGCAGGTTGACCAGGGTGGTCTTGCCCGCGCCTGTGGGGCCGACGATGGCGACGGTCTGGCCGGGCCGGGCGGACAGCGACAGGTCGTCGATGAGCGGCTTCTGCGGCTCGTAGCGGAAGGCCACGTTCTCGAACTCGACCTGCCCCCGGACGCTCTGCGGGCGCACCGCGTCCAGCGGGTCGACGCTCTGCTCCCGGGCGTCGAGCAGCTCGAAGACCCGCTCGGCGGAGGCGACGCCCGACTGCACCAGGTTGGCCATGCTGGCGACCTGGGTGAGCGGCTGGCTGAACTGCCGGGAGTACTGGACGAACGCCTGCACATCGCCGATGGACAGCGCCCCGGAGGCGACCCGCAGCCCGCCCACCACGGCGACCAGCACGTAGTTGAGGTTGCCTATGAACATCATCGCGGGCTGGATGATGCCGGAGATGAACTGCGCCCGGAAGCTGGACGCGTAGAGCTTCTCGTTCTGCTCGCGGAACATCTCGGCGGACTCCTGGTGCCGCCCGAAGACCTTGACCAGCGAGTGCCCGGTGTACATCTCCTCGATGTGGGCGTTGAGCTTGCCGGTGGTCTTCCACTGGGCGACGAACTGCGGCTGGGCCCGCTTGCCGATCCGGGTCGCGACGACGATCGAGACCGGGACGGTCACCAGCGCGACGAGCGCCAGCAGCGGCGAGATCCAGAACATCATCGCGAGCACGCCCACGATGGTGAGCAGCGAGGCGACGATCTGGCTGAGCGTCTGTTGCAGGGTCTGCTGGATGTTGTCGATGTCGTTGGTGGCCCGGCTCAGCACCTCGCCGCGCGCCTGTTTGTCGAAGTAGCTGAGCGGCAGCCGGGCGAGCTTCTCCTCGACCTGCTCGCGCAGCCGGTAGACGGCTCGCTGCACGACGTGGGTGGCGATCCTGGCCTGGGCGAAGCCGAGCAGCGAGGCCCCGATGTAGATCATCAGCACCCAGAGCAGGATGACGCCGACCGCGTCGAAGTCGATGCCGTGCCCGGGGACGACGTCCAGCTTGCCGACCATGTCGGCCAGGCTGTCCTGGCCCCGCTCGCGCAGCTGCGCGAGCGCCTGGTCCTCGGTGCCGCCGGCCGGGAGCTGCCGGCCGATGACTCCGGCGAAGATCAGGTCGGTGGCGTGGCCGAGGATCTTCGGCCCGAGGACGGTCAGCGCGACGCTGCACGTCGCCAGCAGCAGCGCGAAGGCGATGATCGCGCGCTCGGGGCGCAGCGTCGCGAGCAGCCGGCGGCTGGAGCCGCGGAAGTCCATGGAGCGCTCGGTGGGCTGCCCGCCCATGAAGCGGGCGGCCCCGGTGGCCGGCGCGGGGCCGCGGCGCGGGGCGGCGGGGGTCTCGGGGTCGGCTGTTTCGGCTGTTTCGGCGGTGGCGGCGGTGTCTGCTATGGCGGTATCGGGCTCGTCGCTCACGTTCGGCCCGTCGCTCACGTTCGGCCCGCCGGCGTGGTCCGCGCTGTCGCCGGGCACGCTCTTGCCGGGCACGCTCTTGCCGGGCACGCCGCTGTCGTGCGCGCTCTTGTCGTGCGCGCCGCTGTCCCGCGCGCCGTTCTTGTCCGCTCCCGGGGCGCTCATGCTGCTTCCTGTTCGGTGAGTTGGGAGAGGACGATCTCCCGGTAGGTGTGGTCGCCGGTGAGCGGGTCCATGAGGGTGCTGTGGGTGCCGGTCGCGACGACGCGGCCCTCGTCGAGGACGACGATGCGGTGGGCGTCGCGGATGGTGCTGACCCGTTGGGCGACGATGACGACGGTGGCCTGCTGCGTCTCCTGGCTGAGCGCGGCGCGCAGCCGGGCGTCGGTGGCGTAGTCGAGGGCCGAGAAGGAGTCGTCGAAGAGGTAGATCTCCGGGCGGCGGACCAGGACGCGCGCGATGGCCAGGCGTTGCCGCTGGCCGCCGGAGACATTGCCGCCGCCCTGCGCGATGGGGGCGTCCAGCCCCTTGGCGAGGGATTCGACGAAGTCCCGTGCCTGCGCGACCTCCAGCGCGTGCCAGAGCTCCGCGTCGGTGGCGTCGGGCTTGCCGTAGCGCAGGTTGGAGGCGACGGTGCCGGAGAAGAGGTACGGCTTCTGCGGGACCAGCCCGATGA
Organism: Streptomyces sp. H27-D2; assembly: GCF_035828615.1. Classification (NCBI taxonomy): domain Bacteria; kingdom Bacillati; phylum Actinomycetota; class Actinomycetes; order Kitasatosporales; family Streptomycetaceae; genus Streptomyces; species Streptomyces sp. H27-D2. The sequence goes on from NZ_JAYMZR010000007.1 coordinate 78,209, forward strand.
CCTCGGCCATCACCACCGGGTCGAGTTCGCGTACGTTCACGCCGTCGACCAGCACGCTGCCCCCGGTCGCGTCCATCAACCGCGGCACCAGATTCAGCAAGGTCGTCTTGCCGCTGCCGGTGGAACCGATGACAGCGGTGGTCTCGCCGGGCCTGGCGGTCAGCGTCACCTCGCGCAGCACCGCCTCCTCGGCCCCCGGATAGCGGAACTCCACGCCCCGCAGCTCCAGATGGCCGTGCCGGGCGACGTCGGCGACGGGCGAGGTCGGCGGCACGACGCTGGAGTCGGTGCCCAGCACCTCCTGGACGCGCTCGGCGCACACCTCGGCGCGCGGCACCATCATGAACATGAAGGTGGCCATCATCACGGCCATCAGGATCTGCATCAGATAGCTGAGGAACGCGGTCAGCGCGCCGATCCGCATGTCCCCGCTGTCGATGCGCTGCCCGCCGAACCACATCACGGCGACGCTCGACACGTTCACGACGAGCATCACGGTCGGGAACATCAGCGACATCAGCCGGCCGGCCCGTACGGACACGTCCATCAGCTCGGTGTTGGCCTTGGCGAAGCGCGCCCGCTCGTGGTCGTCGCGGACGAACGCGCGGATGACCCGGATGCCGGTGATCTGCTCCCGCAGCACCCGGTTCACCGTGTCGATCCGGGTCTGCATGCCGCGGAACAGCGGCCGCATCCGGCGGACGACGAGCGAGACGATGATGCCCAGGACCGGCACGATGACCAGCAGCAGCCCGGACAGCGGCACGTCCTGGTTGAGCGCCATCACGATGCCGCCGACGCACATGATCGGCGCGGAGACCATCAGCGTGAAGGTCATCAGCACCAGCATCTGCACTTGCTGCACGTCATTGGTCGTACGGGTGATCAGCGAGGGCGCGCCGAACTGTCCGACCTCGCGGGCCGAGAACGACTGCACCCGGTCGAAGACGGCGGCGCGCAGATCCCGGCCGAGCGCCATGGCGGTACTCGCGCCGAAGTAGACCGCGCCGATGGCGCAGACGATCTGGAGCAGTGTCACAGCGACCATGTAGCCGCCGAACCGCAGGATGTAGCCGGTGTCACCCGTGACGACACCGTTGTCGATGATGTCCGCGTTGAGCGTCGGCAGATAGAGCGTCGCGAGTGTCTGCACAAGCTGCAGCAGCACGACCAGGGCAATGGGTTTTGAGTAGGGCTTGAGATACGCCCGCGTAAGTCTGACCAGCACACCGCGCACCTTAGCGAGCGAACCCTTGAGCGGGCCTTTTCTTTTCCGGAGCTTGGCCGGGGCGTGAGATCCCGCCGACGAACGACGCCGTCGGGCGGGCCGCACGGCGCGGGCGGCGCCCGGGGTGGGAAACTCGCCCGTGCCGGAAGCGCGGCGCGGACCCGCCATCATGGAGGGCGGCAGCGCGCGACAGGCAGACGAGCAGGAAGGGGTCGCCATGGCAGCGACAGACACGGCGGGCACCCCCGCCGCGGGCGGCGCGGCGAGTGACAGCGCCCCGGCCGGCACGGTCAGGACCGGCACGATCCGGTACTGGGCCGCGGCCAAGTCCGCCGCCGGCCTCCCCGAGGAGCCGTACGCCGCGCGCACACTGGCCGAGGCGCTGGACGCGGCGCGCGCACGGCACGCGGCGCGCCCCGAGTTCGCGCGCGTACTGCTGCGCTGCTCGTACCTGGTGGACGGCGACCCCGTCGGCACCCGCGACCATCGCACGGTCCAACTGGCCGAGGGCGGCACAGTCGAGGTGCTCCCGCCGTTCGCAGGAGGATGAGCCCGACAGCATGAGCAACCAGCCGCACAACCCTTACGGGCCGCACGAGCCCGAGCAGCGCTACGAGCCCGAGCCGTACGACCCGCAGGCGTACGACCCGCAGGCGTACGACCCGCAGGCGTACGAGCCCCGGGCGTACGACCCGCAGACGTACGAGCCCCCGGCGTACGAGCCCCCGGCGTACGAGCCGCAGGCGTACGCCCCCGAGCCGTATGCCCCGCAGGAGCCGTACGCCCCGCAGGAGCCGTCCGGCCAGTACGGGCAGCAGCCGGACGGCTGGCCGCAGCAGCCCGGCGACCGGGGCCGGCACGCGGGGCAGCCGGCGCAGCACCCCGGTGACCAGCCCGGCCGGCCGGCGCAGCAGTACGGGCAGCAGCCCGCGTACGGCGCCCCGGCCGACCCGGCCGCCCCGTATGCGGCCTCTCCCGGCTACGACGACGCGCCGCAGAACCAGACCTGGGATGGCCTGACCTTCCAGGAGGGCGGCTACGACCAGCGGGGGCAGCAGTCCCAGCAGGCCGCCGCCGACACCGCGTACCTCCCGACCCAGAGCGCGAGCCAGGCCCCGGGCGCGGGGCCGGCACCGGGATCGGCACCGGGCTCGGGATCGGCACCGGGCTCGGGCCCGCTTCCGCCCGAGCAGACCCCGTCGTACGGCGGCACCGGCGCGCCCGCCCCTGGCGGCACCGGCGAATACGGCTACGGGGGCGCGGCAAGCAGCGCCGGCAACACCTATGGCGAATATGGCGAAGCCCAGGGCTACGGATACCCGCCCCAGCCGCAGGCCGTATCGCCGCAGGCCGTATCGCCGCAGGCCGCCACCGCGTGGGACGCCTCCGCGACGCACGCCCGCGACAACAGTTGGCAGGCGCAGAACCCGTACGGCTCCACCCCGGAGCGCGCCGCCACGCCCGCGCACACCAGCGCAGGCCCCGGCGCGAACAACCCCACGCGCGCCCCCGGCGGCCACACCCCCGCCGGCACCGCCTCCGCCGCCGCCCCCACCGCCGCCGATCTGGCGCGCGCGCAGGGGCGTCCGCAGATCCTCTCGCCGGGGTTCAGGCCCGCCGCGCTGACCGCCACGCTCGCCGTGCTGCTCGCGCTCACCGCGTGGGCGGGCCGCTTCCCGCTGGCCGTCGCCGTGGCGCTGCTCCAGGCGGTCACCGCCGCCGGCTGGTTCCGGCTGAACGGCATGTGGCCCGCGCGTCAGGGCATCGCCCTCGCGTTCGCGGGCGGCCTGGCCGCCGACATCGCGCTGCTCGCGGCGGAAAGCGAGCACGCGGCCACCGTCACCGTCGGCACACTCGGCGCGTGGGGCCTGCTGGCGCTGGTCCTCCAGCTGCGCAACCGCAGCGATCCGGACGAGCGGCTGTACGCGCTGACGGCCGCCGTCGCCTCGACCGTCGTGACCGTCCTCGCGGCCGGCTTCCTGATGGCGTCCGCCGACGCCGTCATCGTCGGCGCCATCGCGGTGGGCGTCGCGGCGCTGGCCCGCGCGCTGCCGCTGCCGTCGGCCGCCGCCCCCGTCGTCGCACTGGTCGCGGCGGCCGGTGCGGGCATCGCGGCGGGCGAACTGACCGGCCTCGGCCCGTCCGGCGCGCTGCTGGGCCTGGCCGCCGGAGCCTGCGCGCTGATCGGCCTGCGGGTGGCCAGCTACGACTACCCGTCGCGCTTTGTGCACCTCACAGCGGGGGTCGCGCTGCCGCTGGCCGCCGCCGCGCCCGTCGTGTACGTGATCGGCAGGGCACTGGGTTAAGCCGCGAACCGGAGTCCGTCCGGCTAGGCTCGGCGCTCCAGGGGGCATGAGTTCACGACCGTGGGGGACGAAAGAACGATGCGCGCACTGCGAATACTGATCATCCTCGCTGTGGTTCTCGGCGGCCTGTTCGTGGCCGCCGACCGCATCGCGGTCAATTTCGCCGAGTCCGAGGCGGCCGACAAGATCCAGAACACCCAGGGCCTGACCGGCGCCCCGGACGTCTCGATCAAAGGCTTCCCGTTCCTGACCCAGGTCGCGAACGGCTCGCTCGACGAGGTCGACGCCGACCTCAGCGGGATACAGGCCAGCTCGGGCGGCCGTTCGCTCACGATCACCAAGATGTCGGCGCAGCTGCACGACGTGGCGATCTCGAACAACTTCTCCTCCGCCGTCGCGAACCGCGCCACCGGCTCGGGCAGCATCTCGTACGCGGACCTGTCGAAGGCCGCCGAAGAGGGCGTCGCCGTCTCGTACGGCGGCCAGGACAAGGCCGGCACGAGCCAGGTGAAGGTCACCGCGCGAGCCACGGTGCTGGGCCGCACCCTGGAGCGCAACGTCGTCAGCACGGTGAGCATCGTCGGCGGCGACACGGTCAAGCTGCACGCCGAGGCGGTGCCCGGCTCGGAGATCCCCGGGCTGGAGAAGGTCATCCGCGAGAAGATCGACTTCGAGCGCAGGATCGAGGGTCTGCCGGCCGGCCTCAAGCTCGACAAGGTCGAGGCCACCCGGGACGGCATCGAGGTCTCGGTCATCGGCTCGAACGTCGAGCTCGCGGGCTGACGCGGCAGCCCGCTGGCCTTCGTGCCGCGCGCTGCGGCAGCCCCAGGCCGCCGCGTCGTGGGCTGCCGCAGCCCACCCAAGCCGCCGCGTCGTGGGCTGCCCCCCTCCTCGGGACCTCAGCACCTCGAACTCTTCGGCACCTTGGCACCTCGGCGAACTCTTCGGGACCTCAGCACTCGAACGCACGAGCCCGAACCGCCCTCTCCCGCGCTCCGAACCCCCGGATGGTCCAACCTCTGAGACACCCACGTCCGTACGGCAGAAAACCCGCCGCACGGGCGCTCCCCCATGCCTTCCGCGCTCTCCGAGCCGACCCCGCATCCCACATCGTGGACGATCCTGTCTCACCATACGACACGCCGGTGACAGCGCCGCCTGTGCATCCCTACGATCGGTCCCATGAAGCGACAGGCGGATCTTACGAAGCGGCGGGCAATCGACCTGTGCCGCGTCGCCGCCATGCTCTGTCGCAGCCTCTGACGGGGTCGCCCGCTCACGCTCCCCAAGGCCCCATCCGTGCCTTCCCGCACCGGGCCGCCCCCGCATTCCGCACCCCCCGCGCAGCGCCGCGCTCGCCGCCCCGCCGCGCGAAACCGGGTGCACCGCCGCATCCCGCAGCACCCGCCCCGCCGCAATCGCCCCGGAGGAGAACACCATGAGCCGCAGCGACGTCCTTGTAGACGCCGACTGGGTCGAGGCCCACATCGAGGACCCGAAGGTCGCCATCGTCGAGGTCGACGAGGACACCTCCGCGTACGAGAAGAACCACATCCGCAACGCCGTCCGCATCGACTGGAAGTCCGACCTCCAGGACCCGGTGCGCCGCGACTTCATCGACCAGGCGGGCTTCGAGAAGCTGCTGTCGGCCAAGGGCATCGGCAACGACACCACGGTCGTGCTCTACGGCGGCAACAACAACTGGTTCGCCTCGTACGCCTACTGGTACTTCAAGCTCTACGGCCACCAGGACGTGAAGCTCCTCGACGGCGGCCGCAAGAAATGGGAGCTCGACTCCCGCGACCTGGTCGACGCGGTCCCGACCCGTCCCGCCACGACCTACAAGGCCAAGGCCCAGGACACCTCGATCCGTGCCTACCGCGACGACGCCCTCGCCGCGATCGACACGCTGAACCTGGTCGACGTCCGCTCCCCCGACGAGTTCAGCGGCAAGCTGCTCGCGCCGGCCCACCTCCCGCAGGAGCAGTCGCAGCGTCCGGGCCACATCCCGAGCGCCCGCAACATCCCGTGGTCGAAGAACGCCAACGACGACGGCACCTTCAAGTCGGACGACGAGCTCAAGGCGCTGTACCAGGCCGAGGGCATCGACCTGGCGAAGGACACCGTCGCGTACTGCCGCATCGGTGAGCGCTCGGCGCTCACCTGGTTCGTCCTGCACGAGCTGCTCGACCAGGCGAACGTCAAGAACTACGACGGCTCCTGGACCGAGTACGGGTCCCTGGTCGGCGTGCCGATCGAGCTCGGCCCCAACAAGAGCTGAGCGCCGCATCATCATCGACCGACCGCGATACGCGATCAGAACCACCGAGGGATCAGTTATGTGTGGAGCAAAGACCGGCGGACCGGACCTGGCAGGAGTCGACGTGGCGAGCGAGACGATCATCCAGGGTTCCGTCACCCGTGACGGCGAGCCGGTCACCGGCTACGTGCGTCTCCTCGACGGCGGCGGCGAGTTCACCGCCGAGGTCCCGACCTCGGCCACGGGCCAATTCCGCTTCTTCGCCGCCCCCGGCACCTGGACGCTGCGCGCCCTCGTCCCGGGCGCGACCGCGGACCGTACGGTCGTCGCCCAGCGGGGCGCGGCCGCGGACGTCGCGATCGCGGTCTGACGGCAGCCGCCGTACGCGGCCGTATTACGCAGCCGTCGTAGGCAGCCGTCGTAGGCAGCCGTCGTACGCGGCACTGACCGGCCGGAGGGCCGCACCCCAGGGGTTGGACGCCTTTTGCGGGGTGCGGCCCTCCGTGCTGAGCGGCGTACGGACGCCGCCGCAGCCGCGACCGCAGCCGGGACCGCGGACGTACGGTGGAGGCATGTACGCGCGACGCCGCCACTGGTACTTCGCGATGATGGGGACCTGCATCGCGCTCTTCGTGCTGGCCTGGGGCGTGGTGCGGCTGTGGTCCATCCCGGCGGCGGTCGGCATGTGCGTGGTCGCGATGGTGATCCCGCCGTGCGCGGCGATCGTCGCGAACCGGCGCGGGCCCGACGACCGCTGGTGGGACGAGAAGTAGCTGGTGGGACGAAAGTAACCGCGCGGCCGGTAGCGCCGAGTCGGCGCAGCCGCGCTAATAGACCAGCGCCTGCACGCCGTCGGCCATGATCTCGCTCACGAAAACCTGCGCGCCGGCGATCCGCACGCCCGCCAGGACATCCTTCTCGCCGATGTCCCGGCGCGCCGCGCACTGCGTGCACAGCGTGATCTGTCCGGCCGCCCGGATGCTTTCGATCAGCTCGGGCAGCGGCGCAGCGTGCGGCAGCTCGAACTCCGCGGCCCGGCCCGGCAGCGCGAACCACGCCGACTCGCCGGTCAGCCACAGCGACACCTCGACGCCGCTGGCGACGGCGACCGCCGCCACCGTGAACGCCTGCGAGCACCGCTCGGGCGCGTCCGTACCCGCTGTCACCTTGATCACGAGCTTGTTCGCCATGCGCTCACCCTAAACGGGGAACCCCCTGCGGCGCGGACTACACTCGGCAGCGGTCCGTAACCCTCACTCCGTCCGAGGAGCACGCTCGTGCTTGAGGCAGTATTCACCGCCCTGCTGGTCCTGGTCGCCGTCGCCGTCGCGGCGTTCGCCGTCCTCACCGTGAAGAAGCTCTACCAGGGACAGCGCTGACCGCTCCGCGCCCCGCTGCTCGCCCCACGCTCCACCCCGCCGCTCTCTACACAGATCGCCTGAGCTGATGATCCAGATCCCGTCCGACCTCCATCCGGACCTCCTTCCGATCGCCTTCCTGCTCGGCAACTGGGCGGGCGCGGGCGTCGCCGCCCCGCTGGAGAGCGACGGCGGCCCCGAGTCCGAGAAGTACAACTTCGGACAGGAGGCGACCTTCAGCCAGGACGGCCGCGACTTCCTGGAGTACGTCTCGCACAGCTGGGTGCTCGACGCCGAGGGCAACAAGATCCGTCCGCTGGAGACCGAGAGCGGCTACTGGCGCATCGACAAGGACCGCAAGGTCGAGGTCGTGATGGTCCGCGACCAGGGTGTCGTCGAGATCTGGTACGGCGACCTGGCCGACCAGAAGCCGCAGATCGACCTCGTCACCGACGCCATCGCGCGCACCGCCTCCGCCGCCCCGTACTCCGGCGGCAAGCGGCTCTACGGCTACGTCAAGGGCGACCTGATGTGGGTCGGCGAGAAGGCCACCCCCGAGGTCACGATGCGCCCGTACATGTCCGCGCACCTCAAGAAGGTCGTCGACCCGAGCGAGTGGGCCAAGGACCTCGCGGACCTCCCCGACGACGGCATCGCCTTCTTCAAGTAATCGCCTTCTTCAAGTAGCGGGCCCCCGGCAAGCGACCCGTCACTCCCGCATACGCGCTCCGCGCGAGCGCCGCCCCCGGCCGCAACGCACGCGCCGGACGGCCCGCCTCCTACACTGGGGGCGTGGTGACCACCGACTGGCAGAGCGACCTCCGAAGCCGCGGGTACCGGCTGACCCCGCAGCGCCAGCTCGTGCTGGAGGCGGTCGACCGGCTGGAACACGCGACGCCGGACGAGATCCTCACCGAGGTGCGGCGCACCGCCGGCGGGGTCAACATCTCCACGGTCTACCGCACCCTGGAGCTGCTGGAGGAGTTGGACCTCGTCAGCCACGCCCACCTCGGACACGGCGCGCCGACGTACCACCTCGCCGACCGGCACCACCACATCCACCTGGTCTGCCGGGACTGCACCGAGGTCATCGAGACCGACGTCTCCACCGCCGAGCCGTTCACGTCCACGCTCCGCGAGACCTACGGCTTCGAGACCGACCTGCGGCACTTCGCGATCTTCGGCCGCTGCGCCCCCTGCACCGCCAAGGCCGCCGCGGCGGACCCGGGCGGCCCGGGCGGCCCGGCGAAGAAGAGCGGCACGGCGGCCGGCAGGACGAGTGCGGCTGCCGAGCCCGGCGCGGCCGACACGACCGGTACGACCGGTACGGCCGCTGCGGCTGCCAAACGCCCCAAGCCCGCCAAGACCGTCACCCCCGCCAAGCCCGCGCAGGGCGACCCACAGCCCCGCAGCGCCCGTTAAGGCGTCCGGCCGGTAGGAAGCCGGACGCCGGGTCGTAGGCTGGGCGCATGCAGCCACTTCCTTATGCCAGTCCCTTGCTGACGCTCCCGCGCGCGGTAGCCGCCGAGGGCCCGGACGAAGGCGTCGCCGCGCACTACGGCGACCTGTTCCGCGAGCAACGCACCCTCGCCGGCGGCGGCGGTTTCGTGGACCTCTCGCACCGCGGCGTGGTCGCGGTCACCGGAGCCGACCGGCTGAGCTGGCTGCATCTGCTCATCACCCAGCACGTCAGCGAGCTGCCGGCCGGGCAGGCCACCGAGGCGCTCATCCTCACCGCGAACGGCCACATCGAGCACGCGCTCTACCTCGTGGACGACGGCGAGACGACCTGGGCGCACGTCGAGCCCGGCACCCAGGGCGAGTTGATCGCCTACCTGGACAGCATGAAGTTCTTCTACCAGGTCGAGGTCGCCGACCGGACACCCGACTACGCGATCGTGCACCTCCCGGCGGGCTCGATCACCGAGACGCCCAAGGGCGCCACCGCCCGCGAGACCGCGCACGGCCGCGACCTCTTCCTGCCCCGCGCCGAGCTGGAGCTGTTCGCCGCCGAGCACGGTCCGGCGATCGGCTCGATGGCGCTGGAGGCGCTGCGCGTCGAGGAGCACCGCCCGCGCTTCGGCATGGAGACGGACCACCGCACGATCCCGCACGAGCTGGGCTGGCTCGGCAGCGCCGTCCACCTCCAGAAGGGCTGCTATCGCGGCCAGGAGACGGTGGCCCGCGTCGACAACCTCGGCAAGCCGCCGCGCCGGCTGGTCTTCCTGCACCTGGACGGCAGCGGAGTCACCCTGCCGGCCCACGGCGCCCCGGTCCGGCTCGCCGCCGAGGGCCCCGACAGCCGCCAGCTGGGCTTCATCACCACCTCGGCGCGCCACCACGAGCTGGGCCCGATCGCCCTCGCGCTGATCAAGCGGAACGTGCCGCTGGACGCGAACCTGCTCGCGGACAACACCGCCGCGGCCCAGGAGGTCGTCGTAGCGCCTTGAGCGCGGCGCGCGACTCCCCGGATCTTTCAGACCGCTCAGGTCTGTCCGGTCCGTCAAGTCTGTCCGATCTCTCAGGTCTGTCCGGTCTCCCAGACCTCCCAGACCTCTCAGACCTCGATGATCACCGTGAACGGGCCGTCGTTCGTGAGCGAGACCTTCATGTCCGCTCCGAACCGGCCCGTCCGCACGTCCGCGCCCAGCGCGCGCAGCTGTGCGACGACCTCGTCCACGAGCGGCTCGGCGATCTCGCCCGGCGCCGCCGCGTTCCAGGTGGGCCGACGCCCCTTGCGGGCGTCACCGTAGAGAGTGAACTGCGAGATGACCAGCAGCGGAGCCCCGGCATCCGAGCAGGACTTCTCGCCCTCCAGAATCCGTACGGACCAGAGCTTGCGTGCCAGTTGAGCCGCTTTGTCCTCAGTGTCCCCGTGCGTGACTCCTACCAGCACGCACAGTCCCTCCCCCACCACCTCGGCGACCGTCTCGCCGTCCACGACGACGCTCGCCCCGTCCACCCTCTGCACCACAGCACGCATACGGGACATCATGCACTGCGTCCCTCCGGCCGAACGTCCGTACCCCCACACGGGCTGTTCGGACCCGGAGCCGCTGCACACCTGCCACCCGCAGTGGCACGATGCCGGTAGGCGGTGCGCACCTCAGCTCTGTTCGACCTGGCTCCGCACCGGACGAGGGGACGGAATACGCATGAGTACACCTGGCGCCGGGCAGACACCCGGTCCGGTACCGACCGTACGGACGAGGCCCACCGTCCGTACGACGACAACCGCTCGCTCCGCTCCACCGCGCACCGAGGATGGCTCCATGTCCCAGGCCGGGTCCGCTTCCGAGGCACTGCTCCGCCCGCCGCTGCAACGCGGCCCGGAGCCCGAAGAGCCACTCCCCGAGCTGGGCGCCCTGCGGCTGCCCGAGCTGCGCGCGCTGCGCCGCTCCTCGCAGCAGGACGAGGCGGACCTGAGCTACGTACGGCGGCTGCTCCAGGGCCGGATCGACATCCTGCGGGCCGAGCAGGCGCGCCGCAGGGACCTGGGTCCGAAGGACCCGGAGTCGCAGGTCGTCGACCGGCTGTCGGAGATCCTCGCGGACGTGCCCTCGCGGGTGCGCTCCTCGGCCCGGCATGTGACGCTCGGGATGCCGCACAGCGAGGCGTACCAGAAGCTCGCGGCCGAGATGCTGTCCGAGGTCGAGCTGTCCGACCTGGTGGCCCGCACGGACGAGGACCTGACGGTCGCGATGGGCCGGCTGGTCCGCTACGAGCAGCAGGTGTCGCGGCAGCGGCAGCAGCTGCAACGGACGGCGGACGATTGCAGCACGGAGATCGCCCGCAGGTACCGTGACGGCGAAGCCCAAGTAGACGACCTGCTCTCCTGACAGCGGCCACAAGCCCGGGGGATCGGGCCGGCACCGACCCCCGGAAGGCCGACAATGACCTCCACCCCTGGCGACACCCCCAGCGACGCCGGTTCAGCCGGTATATCCGGCGGCCCGGCAGCGGGTGCGTCCGGCTCAGCCGGCGCGTCACCGTCCCCCGCCGCCGCGCCCCGTACGTCCGCCGCGCCCCCCGTCCTCGCGGAGCTCGTCCGCTCCGGGTTCGTGGAGGGGCACCACCGCGGCTCGCTGGTGGTGCTGGCCGCCGACGGCAGTGTGGAGCTGGCGCTCGGCGACACGACCGCGCCGGTCTTCCCGCGCTCCAGCAACAAGCCGATGCAGGCGGCGGCGGTGCTGCGGGCCGGGCTGGACCTGTCGGGCGAGCGGCTCGCGCTGGCCGCCGCGAGCCACTCCGCGGAAAGCTTTCACCTCGATCTCATCCGCAAGATGCTCACCGAGCACGGACTGTCCGAGACGGACCTGCGGACCCCGCCCTCGCTGCCGCTGGACGAGACCGAGGCCGAGGTCCGCCTCGCGGCGGGCGGCGGGCCCGAGCGCATCCTGATGGACTGCTCCGGCAAGCACGCCGCGATGCTCGCCGCCTGCGCCGTGAACGGCTGGCCGCTGGACTCCTACCTCGACCAGGACCACCCGTTGCAGCAGCTGGTCCTGACCAGCGTCGAGTCCGCGAGCGGCGAGCGCGTCGAGCACATCGGCACGGACGGCTGCGGAGCGCCCCTGATGGCGATCTCGCTCACCGGCCTGGCCCGCGCCTTCCGGACCTTCGTGCTGGCCGGCCCCGGCTCCCCCGAGCGCCGCGTCGCGGACGCGATGCGCGCCCACCCGGAGTACGTCGCGGGCACCCGGCGGTCGGACAGCTGGCTGATGCGCGAGCTGCCGGGCGTACTGGCCAAGGAGGGCGCCGAGGCGGTCCAGGCCGTCGCGCTGCCGGACGGCCGGGCGCTCGCCTTCAAGATCGACGACGGCGCGAAGCGGGCGCTGGGACCGGTGCTGGCCCGCGCGCTGCGCGGCATGGGCGTGGACGCGCCGGCGCTGGCCCGGATCGAGGATCAGCCGCTGTTCGGCGGCGGCGAGCGGGTCGGCGAAATTCGCGCGACTTTCTGAGCGGGCCTGCCTAGCGTGGGCGGCATGAGCCTCGAAGTCCGTAAGGTCACCGACTCCGAACTGGCCGACTGGCTGCGCGCCGTGAACGTCGGCTTCCTCCGGCAGCCCGTCGTGTCCGAGGAGGAGGTGGCGATACGGCGTGGGGATGCGGCCACGGACCGCAGGCTGGGGGCCTTCGACGAGGGCCGCTGCGTCGCCACGTACCGCAGCTTCGTCCAGCGGCTCTCGGTGCCCGGCGGCGGCTCGGTCGCGGCGAACGCGGTCAGCGCTGTCACGGTGTCGCCCACGCACCGGCGGCGCGGCCTGCTCAGCCGCATGATCACGGAGGACCAGGCGCAGGCCAAGGAACGCGGCGACGCCGTCTCCACACTGATCGCCGCCGAGTATCCGATCTACGGGCGGTACGGCTTCGGGCCCGCGAGCTGGACCACCGAGTGGCAGGTCGAGGCGGGCCGGGCGGGGCTCGACCCGCGCTGGTCGGGGCCGGAGGACGGCGGCCGGGTGGACTTCGTCGACGGCGCGGACGTACGGGCCCTGGGGCCGAAGCTGCACGAGCGGATGAGCGCCGTACGGCACGGCGTGATCGACCGGACCGACCGCAAGTGGCAGTTGGACACCGGCGCACTGCGCATCCCCTCGCTCCCCTGGACCGAGCCGTTCCACGCCGTCTACCGCGACGCGTCCGGCGAGGTGCAGGGCCTGCTCTCCTACACCAGCGACGACCGCTGGGAAGCCAAGCTCGCGCAGAACACGGCGACGGTCGACGACCTGATCGCGGTCACCCCCGACGCCGAGCGCGCCCTGTGGCGCTTCCTGCTCTCCGTCGACTGGATCACCACGGTCAACAGCGGCTACCGCGCCCCCGACGACCTGCTGCCGCTGCTGCTCGGCAACCCGCGCGCGGCCAGGGTCCGCACCCACGCGGACTTCCTGTGGCTCCGCCCGCTGGACGTGCCCGCGCTGCTCGAAGCCCGCAGCTACCCGGCCGCGGGCTCGCTGGTGCTGGAGGTCCACGACCGCGCGGGCCTGGCGGCCGGCCGCTACCGGCTCGACGCGGGGCCCGACGGCGCGTCCTGCGCCCCGACCACCGAATCCGCGCACCTCGCGCTGGACGTCGGCGAACTGGGGGCCCTCTACCTCGGCGACGAGTCGGCGGTCCGGCTGGCGGCGCTGGGCCGCGTGTCGGAGGAACGTCCGGGCGCCGCGGCCAGGGCCGAAGCGCTGCTGCGGACGGCCCGCCGGCCTTGGTGCCCGGACATCTTCTGAGCGGGCCGGCGCGGACAGTCCGCCGAGCGGGCCGGCGGTGTTCTGAACGGGCGGTGCGGCCACGGACCGAGCGGTGGGCTCCGAGCCGGGCAGTGCGGCTCAGGACCGGTGGTGCGGTGACCGCTCCCCCGTGACGAGCGGTCACCGACTACCGGTCACGGCGGCTACCAGCCGCCGCACCGCCCGCGGCGGCCACTCACGCGTGCCAGGCCAGCAGCACCAGCACGAGCAGCACGCCTCCGGCGCACAGACTCCCCTCCGACCCGGTCCGCGCGCCGGCCGTCACCAGGACGAGCGCCAGGACCAACACGGTCCCGAAGCGCCATTGCAGGTACTCCTCCAGAAACGCCACCACGAGTTGCGGCCACGGCATTTCTCCCCCTTCCCCCTGATTCCCTGACTCCCGACTCCGCGGGACTTCTCCCGCCCCGAAGCGGAGCGGGAGGCATCCCGGAAGCTCTTCTCGGCTACCGGCAGCGCGGCACGGCTACCGGCGAGCACGGCGCGGCTACTGGTAGAGCAGCACGGCCAGCACGACCGCTCCGGCGCAACTGCACGGCACGTTCTTGGCCTTGAGGCCGATGGTCAGCAGCACGAAGCCGACGACCCCGATGAGACCGAAGTGAAGAGCGAGTATCTGTTCGAGGCCGATGAGGACGGCTGCGAGGGCGAGTGCGAACGGCATGGGGTCCCTCCTTCAAGGCGGGAGGAGCGTCAACGGAAACGGAGCGGGGGAGTTGCGCCCATACGCCGTCGGACGGGCGGGACACGCGATGCTGGGGATCAACCAACTCCGGCAATCTCTTGCCATCTTGATCAGGTTGGTTAACCAACTCACTACGGGGTGTCCCCAGTTGGGACCATCTTCTAAACTGTTGGCAGAGAAGTACCGCTGTATGTCCGGAAGTTGTACCGTTTGGTGGTGACCCCAGAGAGCGCTGCAACCCAGGGACGGAAGCTGTCGCCCGAAGACGTCGCGCGCGCCCTGCGTGACCGCATCCGAGCAGGCACTCTCCAGCCGGGCGACAGACTGCCAACTCAGCAGGAGTTGGCATCCGAGTTCAGCGTCCCGCGCGGCGCGGTCCGCGCGGCGCTGAAAGTCCTGCGGTCCGAGCGGCTGCTCACGGACATGACCAAGGGCAGCCCCGCGACCATCGCCCGGCCCCCCGCGGCCGAACCGGGCGCGGGCTTCAGACCGCAGACCGCGATGGCCGCGCTGGCCCCCCGCATCCTGGCCGCCTTCGCCGCCCGCCACGTCGAGATAGACGCCTACTGCCTCACCGCCGCGACCCTCACCCTCGCCCTCGGCAAGCCCCTCGAAGACATCCACGCCGGCCGCATCCTCCCGGAACGGATCACCATCCGGCTGCTCATGCCGAGCAGCGAGACCGACCTCGCCTTCCCCAAGCCGGTGGACGACGGCGACGACGACCGCCCGCACCGCCGCTGGCTCGCCCAGCGCAACGCCCAGGCCCGCGTCCTGCGCGACAACCTGCTGCGGCTGCGCGGCTCGCACGGCATCGAGATCGACATCACGCTGCGGGCGGTGTCCCTCAACCCGACGGTCGAGCTGTACCTGCTCAACAACTCCGAGGCGCTGTTCGCCTTCTACCCGGTCAAGAAACACGCGGAGGAGTTCGAGCAGGACTCCGTCGAGATGTACGACACGCTCGGCATGCAGTCGGTGCTCTTCGCCCTCTCACAGGACAGCCCCGAGCTGTGGCACGCGACGTTCGTGGAACAGGCGCTGCTGTACTTCAACTCGCACTGGGAAAACATCACATCGGAGCTGAAACTCGGCTAGCGGCGGCTCGCCCGCCGAGTAGACCGAGTAGGCAGTGGGTTGGTCAACAAGTGTGGGCGCATCACCCCAGGTCGGGGAAGTCAGGGAAAAGTTGGCAGACAACTCCCACTGTGCGGAATGTAGTTGTACGGTTTTGAGGTGACCCACCGGGACGAATCCGCGAACGGCAGCAAACGACCTCACGACCACGTAGCGGCGGCGCTACGGGGACGCATCGCCTCCGGGGCGCTCCCCGCGGGCGGGCAGTTGCCGACCCAGGCCGCGTTGGAAGCCGAGTTCGGAGTCCCCCGCGGCGTCGTACGGCAGGCGATCGACGTCCTCAAGGCCGAAGACCTCGTCACGGGCGGACGGGGCGCACCTCCGACCGTCGTCCGGCCCACACGGCGCGCCGCCAACGGCAAGGCCCGGAGTGCGGCCCGGGGGCTGGACAGCGGCGAGGGCGAGATCGGCGATCTGATCACCTACGCCTTTGAGTCGGACAGCGTTTCCATCGACTGCTTCACCTTGACGGCTGAGAGCCTGAACATGGCGCTCAGCCAGCAGCAGGCTCACATGGAGGGCCGCCCGCCCATCGACTCGTTGCGGCTGAGGGTGCTGCTGCCCGGCCCGGACACCCAGCTGGCGCTGCCGAAGAGCGTGGACAACCCCGACGACGAGCGGCCTCGGGACCGGCTGCGCGGCATCACGCAGAACGTGGCCGAATTGCTGCTGAACACCGCGCAGCAATTCGAGGGACGCGGGTTCATCCGGCGGGTGGATCTGCGGATCAAGGCGGTCCCCATGACGCCGCAGCTGAAGTTGTACCTGGTCAACGGGGTCAGGGCCTTCACCGCCCCGTACATCGCGCAGCGGAATCGAGTCCTCATCGAGGACGGCATCTGGGTCGATATCGTCGATGTCCTGGGGATCGGGGTGACGCTGGAGGAGCAGAAGGTCGACACCTACCAGCAGTGGTTCGACAGCCTGTGGGAGGAGCTTGCCGAGGAGTATCCGCTGACCGGCCCCGAAACACCGGTCAGGCCCGATACGACGGCTCGCTCCGGCGCGGCCCCCTCCCCGAAGTGACCGATCGCTCCGGGAGACTCTTCAAGTAATACTGGTCAACTCTGCCCAAAGATCGGACACTTGGACAGTGAAGACGTCCTCCGAAGAGACGAATGCCATCCACGCGGCGCGTCACCTCATTGAATCGGCGAAATGCATACTCTTCGACTTCGATGGTCCGATATGCCACCTATTCGCTGGGTACCCCGCTTCGGAGATCGCCGACTCGCTACGCGATTGGCTCCACGAGCGCACCCCACCGACGACCGCTCTGCCCGACAGCCAGGACCCACAGCGGCTACTGACCGGGGTGGCGGAGCTCATCAGTCCACGCCTGTTCGCTGAGCTGGAGCAAGAGCTCACCCGGCACGAACTCCGGGCCACGCGGACAGCGCGCGCCACTCCCGGCGCTCTCCCGTTGATTCAGCAGCTCGCCGCGAGCGGCCACGGCCTCGCGATCGCCACCAACAATTCGCGGCACGCCGTGGAACAGTACTTGCGCAGAGAGAACCTGGCCCGCCCCTTCGGCGCGCATATCCACGGCCGAGGGCAGCTACCGCATGAACTGAAGCCCCACCCGTCCTGTCTGCTGCACGCCCTGGAATCGACGCACACGCACCCCGGCGCCGCGCTCATGATCGGGGACTCGGACGCCGATGTGGCAGCGGCCAACGCGGCCCATGTCGCCTTTCTCGGCTATGCGAAGGACGAGCGCCGGTTCCTGCGACTGCGCAACGCCGGTGCGACCGACGTCATCCGGTCACTGGAGCCGCTCTCCGGCGGGTGAACCCTTGCCCTATTCCGCCCTTCCGTGACCATTCCAGCGCTTCTCCAGTTATCCGCAGCATCCCCGCAGTCAGGTGAGGCTAGGGTGCTGGCCTCCCCGCCCCAACGTTTCCGAGAGTTCCCACTGTGACATCGATCGCCTTGCGAAAAGTAGCGGCTTTGGGCGCAGATCAGGTGGAAGGTCCGCTGAAAGGGAATCATCACGAGGCATATGCCGTACGTCCCGGTGCGGACAGTCCGCTGGCGGTATTCGGCCGGGTGAAAGTCCGTGAGCCGCGCGAAGAGCTGCTCTGGTTGGACCGGCGCTGCTTCGTCTCAGAGGACGAGTTGCTCCTCGCTCTGGCGGACCGGAAGATTCCGCGCGTGCCTCCGCTGGCCGAGACGGACCTGGGGTTCGTCATCCACGGCTTCATCGAGGGCCGGACACTCGGTGACGGGCGGCCTGCCGGGCATACCGTCCCCATCGGCCATATCGACCAGATCATGGAACTCTTCAGCCACCTGGCGGCCGTCAAGCCCTACGATCTGGACCACGTCGAGCGCCGCTGTCTGTACAAGGGCCGGCCCAAGGACGAGGACCGGGCCGAGAACACCGAGAACGCCGAGAACGCCGAGAACGAGGACACCGGCGCGTTCCTCAAGGCCCTCGTCCGGTTCACCGAATCGCAGGCGTACCGAGCCCAACTTCCAGTGTTCGGAACCCTCTTCGACGCCCTGGGCATCCCGGACGGCGCCCTCGACAAGCTGGCGAGCGCCGCCGGCGGCCTCGCGCGCCGGCCTTTCTGCCTGCTGCACGGCGACCTCCACCGCGAGAACTTCATCGTCGACGTCGACCAGCGGCTCTGGACCATCGACTGGGAACTCGCCATGATCGGCGACCCGGTGTACGACCTCGCGACGCACCTCTATCTGATGCGCTATCCACAGGCTCAGGAGGCGATCGTCATCGAGCGCTGGCGCGAGACCGTCGAGTCCGTGCGCCCCGGCGCTTCGCAGGGCGTGGACCGGGACCTGGACCAGTACCTCGCGTACAAGCGGGCCCAGTCCGTCTACACCGACGTGATCCGCACCGCGGTCTCGCTGCGCGGCCGGCCGGACGGCGGCGGGTGGCTGCACGACCACGCCGCGCGGCGGGTCCGGGAAGTCCTCGCCCGCGCCCGCGAACCTCTCGGGCTGCCCCCGACCCCCGGCACGGCCCGTATCGCCCGCGCCTACGACGACTGGCGCCACACAGCCGCCACCCCGCCGGCCGACGCCGCCCCGGCCGACACCTGTCCGACCGCCCCTCTCCCGATCATCGAGTTGCGGCCGATCCGTACGTAGGGTGGCGACAACCGCGCGGCCCGCGTGAGCAGGGCGGCAGCAGCAGCCAGCAGGAAGGACGGCGGACCATGACCGACGACGCGACCCCGAACCCGCAGGCCCCCGAGATCGAGCACGCGCACGACCCCGAGGTGCTGCAACTCGCGGGCAAGGTCTTCGACCTGGCCAGGCACGGGGATACGGACACGCTCGCCGCCTACGTCGACGCGGGTGTCCCGGCGAACCTCACCAACGACAAGGGTGACTCGCTGGTCATGCTCGCCGCGTACCACGGGCACCCGGCGGCCGTACGGGCGCTGCTGGAGCGCGGCGGCGACCCCGACCGGGCGAACGACAAGGGCCAGACCCCGCTGGCCGGGGCGGTCTTCAAGGGCGAGGACGACGTCGTACGGGCCCTGGTCGAGCACGGCGCGGACCCGACCGCCGGGACGCCGTCCGCCATCGACACGGCGCGGATGTTCGAGAAGACCGAACTGCTGAAGCTGTTCGGGGCGGGACCGGCGGAGTAGTCGGCGGAGCAGTCACGGAGAGCGGGGCGGGCGGGGGGTCTGGAGCGCATCCTGGACGGCGTCGAGGTGCTCGTCGTACGAAGGCGGGGCGAGGCGACGGCGGGGCCTGAGCCGATGGGTGGGGGCGCCCCCACCGACTCACCAGCCCCACCGACTCCCGCTGCCCCATCTCAGCCGCGTCAGCCTCGTATGCCGCACCAGCCGCACCAGCCGCACCAGCCGCACCAGCCAGCAACCGCCCCCGCCTCACCGCAGCCCGGCAGACTCCGCAACTCACCTATGCGGAGCAGCCGGGCGAGCAGCAGAAACAGCACCACCATGGTCACGCCACCGGCGGCCAGCGACAGCCCCGTAGCCGCGAAGGCATCCATGGCGACGACCCGGGAACCGGCGCGGGCCACGCCCCAGCCCAGCGCCCCGGCCGACAGCGCGGCGACGGTCAGCTTGCCGTAGGTGCGGCTGAGCCGCTTGCCGTCCAGGCGGCCGTCGAGGCGTCGGCGCAGCAGGGACGCGGTGATCAGCAGACCCACGCCGTACGAGACGGTGTACCCGGCTGCCATCCCGGTGACCGCCCAGCGGGCGGACAGCAGTTGGTGGCACAGGGCGGCCAGCGCGATATTGACGGAGCCGATCCACACCGCCATCCAGAACGGCGTACGGGTGTCCTCGAAGGCGTAGAACCCGCGCAGCAGCAGGTACTGCGCGGAGAACGGGATCAGCCCGAGCCCGAACGCCTGGAGCATGTACCCCAGCGGCTGCGCGGAAGCCGCGTCCGCCGCCCCGTGCGCGAACAGCAGCGACGCTATCTGCGGCCCGAAGGCCAGGAAGAAGAAGGCCGCCGGGACGATGACGACTCCGCTGACCCGCAGCGCCTTGGAGAGATCCCCGCGCAGGTCGTCCAGTCGATGTTCGGCCACCGCGCGGCTCATCCTCGGCAGCAGGGCGGTGACCAGCGAGACCGTGACGATCGACTGCGGCAGCATCCAGATGGTCTGCGCGTAGGCGTACGCGGTGAACCCCGCGCCGGCCTTGGGCAGCGCGTCGTCAGCGGCGTTGGCGTAGCGGGTCACGACGGTCAGGGCGACCTGGTTGACCAGGACGAACAGCAGCGTCCAGCGGGCGGCGGCGACGCTCTTGCGCAGCCCGGCGCCCCGCCAGTCGAAGCGCGGTCGCAGCCCCAGGCCGGCCCCGCGCACGTAGGGGATCAGCGCGACGGCTTGCAGCACGATGCCGAGCGTGGTGCCGATGCCGAGCAGCCGCACCTGATCCGGGGCGATGTCCGCGACGGTGTGCGGGGCGGTCAGCACGCCGAGGTAGAGGCCGAACATGGCGATCAGCACAACGTTGTTGAGCACCGGCGTCCACATCATCGCGCCGAACTTGCCCTGGGCGTTGAGTACTTGGCCCAGGATGCTGAACAGCCCGTAGAAGAAGATCTGCGGCAGCAGGAAGCGGGCGAAGACCACGGTGAGTTCGAACGCCGCGTGATTCTTCGGCGAGTCGGCCATATACACCCCGACGATCTGCGGAGCGGCCCAGACCGCGAGGGCCGTACCGACCGCGAGAACGCACAGCACGAGCGTGACCAACCGCTGCTGGTAGGCCCGCCCGCCGTCCTGGTGCTCGACCCGGGCCCGCACCAACTGCGGCACCAGCACGGCGTTCAGCGCGCCGCCGATCAACAGCGTGTAGAGGCTCGCGGGCACGACGTTGGCCGTGTTGTACGTACTGGCCAACAGCCCGGACCCGAGCGCCGCGCCCTGCAACACCAGCCGGACCAGCCCGGTGGCACGCGACACGACGGTCCCGACGACCATGAGCAGGGAGGCCCGCCGCAGCCCGCCCGCACTGCCGTTCACGGCCCGTTTCGCGGCACCGGCTTCGACACCGTCGCCGCCTTCGACACCGTCGCCGCCCTCAATACCACCCTCAGCCTCGCCCCGGACCTTGCTCTTCGCCACGATCTGCGCCCCCTCAACCCATGCGATCAACCTGATGAGCGCCCTGTTCCGCTCCGCGACGCCCTGCGGCTGATTTCGGCGGCAACTCCTCCCGGTGCGGGACGCTGTCCGTATGGGTGGGGTTCCACAGCTGTGGGGCCGGCTGGGTCCGCAACATTCCCGCAATCTGTGCGACACGACACTTTTGCAAGCAGGCGCTTGCAAAAGTTAGCAAGGATGCGGCAGCATCAAGGCATGGCTTCACTCAAGGTCGGCAATCTCGGTGAGTTCCTGCGGGAGCACCGCCGCAACGCGCAGCTGTCGTTGCGGCAGCTCGCCGATGCCGCCGGGGTGTCCAATCCGTATCTCAGCCAGATCGAGCGCGGACTGCGCAAGCCCAGTGCGGACATCCTGCAGCAGCTCGCGAAGGCGCTGCGGATTTCCGCCGAGACGCTGTACGTCCAGGCCGGAATCCTCGATGAGCGGGACCGGGACGGGCTTGAGGTCAGCAGTGCGATCCTCACCGACCCGACCATCAGCGAGCAGCAGAAGCAGGTGCTGCTGCAGATCTATGAGGCCTTCCGCAAGGAGAACGGCCTGATAGCCGAGGCGGTCGCGCCCCGCGGGAGCGCGGCGACCGGCGACGTCCCCGCGACGGCGGACGTCATCGAGGCCGTCGAGGTCGTGGACCCGTCTCCGGCCGGGACGGACGAGCGCCCCGCGGACGGCACTGCCAGTGCCGCCGGCAAGGCCCGCCCGACCCGCAGGACCCGCAGCACCGGTACGACCCGAGATGAAGCCACACCCCCGAACCTGACCTGATCGACCTGACCCGATCCCGGAGGACCATCACCATGGCCATCACCGACGATCTGCGCAAGACCCTCTCCGACGCCACCCCCCTCTACGCCGTGGCCGGCACCGCCGATCTCGCCGCCGAGAAGCTCAAGGAGGTGCCGGCGCTGATCGAGAAGATCCGCGCCGAGGCTCCCGAGCGCATCGCGGCTGTTCGGGCCACCGACCCCAAGGTCGTGCAGGAGCGCGTGACGCAGCAGGCCAGGGAAGCCCAGAGCAGGATCAACGGCGCCCTCGGCAGCATCGACACCGACATCAAGAAGCTGCGCGACTCCGCGCAGGACCTCGCCCTGCAGGGCGTCGGCCGGGCGGCGGAGTACGCCGTCAAGGCGCGCGAGACGTATGACGAGCTGGCCGAGCGCGGTCGCGGCGCGGTGGACAGCTGGCGCGGCGCGGCAGCCGAGCAGGTCGAGGAGGTCGCCGTGGCGATCGAGCCGGACCCGCAGCCCGCAGCCGAGAAGTCCACGACGGAGGAGTCCACGACGGCCTCCGGCTCGGCCTCGACCACGGATTCGTCGTCCGACGCGGCCGCCGCCGACCAGTCGGCCGCGAGTTCCTCGCAGCCCACCGCCAAGAAGACCGCCGCGCAGCCCGCCGCGGCCAAGAAGACGACGGGCGGCACGCCCGCTCCCAAGAAGGCCACGCCGAAGTCCGAAGGCTGATCAAGCCGACACGGGCCCCTGATACGGATCTACGGATATAGGGGCCTACCGGCTCGCGTGAGCTGACCAGCCACGGCGTGCCGAAGGGCGCGCAGAGCGGTACGGAGAACAGTACGAAGCGCTGTACGAAGCACCGGATGGCGTACAGCGGAACAAGCCGGTACGGGCCGGGCACACTCCACGTGCCCGGCCCGTTGTACCGGTACGGTGGCCGCAGGACGCGCGGCGAGGACGAGGACTGACTGGGCGGTGGACGGCATGTTGGTGCAAGGTTTCAACGAACTGCTGTGGTGGGCCTCCATGGCCCTGCTGGTCTTCAGTGTGTTCGCGTTCGTCGACGCCGCGATCCGCCGCGAGGACGCGTACCGCGCGGCCGACAAGAAGACGAAACCGTTCTGGCTGATCGTCCTGGGCCTGGTGGTCGCGGTGAACCTCTACCCGATCATGTTCTTCCTGCAGATCATCGGGATCGTCGCCACGATCGTCTACATGGTGGACGTCCGCCCCGCGGTCAAGCAGATCTCCGGCGGCGGCGGCCGGGGCGGTGGTCGCCGCAGCGGCGGCAGCAGCTCCGACGGGCCGTACGGGCCGTACAACGGCGGCCGCTAGCCGCCACCGCGACGGTCGGCCCGCTCCCCGTCCGTCAGCCCCGGTCCAGCAGCAGAACCGCCACGTCGTCGGTCAACTCCCCGCCGTTCAGCTCCCGCACCTCGGTGACCGCCGCGTCCAGCAGATGTTCGCCGCGCAGGCCGTCCGCCATCTGGCGGGCCACCATCGCGACCATCCCCTCCTGGCCGAGCCGCTGCGTGCCCTCGCCGATGCGGCCCTCGATCAGTCCGTCCGTGTACATCATCAGGCTCCAGGCGCCGCCGAGTTCGACCTGCCGGCGCGGCCACCGGGCGCGCGGCAGCAGACCCAGCGCCGGGCCGCTGTCCTCGTACGGGAGCAGGATCGGCGGCCGTCCCGGGCGGACGACCAGCGGTGACGGGTGGCCGGCCAGGCACAGCCCGGCGCGCCGGCCGTCGGGGGCGATGTCCACGGTGCACAGCGTCGCGAAGATCTCCTCGTTCGGCCGCTCGTGCTCCAGGACCTTCTGGAGCGTTCCGAGCAGCACATCGCCGCACAGCCCGGCGAACGTCAGGGCGCGCCAGGCGATGCGCAGTTCAACGCCCAGCGCCGCCTCGTCCGGGCCGTGCCCGCAGACGTCGCCGATCATCGCGTGGACGGTGCCGTCCGGCGTACGGACCGTGTCGTAGAAGTCCCCGCCGAGCAGCGCGCGGCTGCGGCCGGGCCGGTAGCGGGAGGCGAAGCGCAGGTCGGAGCCCTCCAGCAGGGGCGTCGGCAGCAGGCCGCGCTCCAGCCGGGCGTTCTCCTGCGCCCGCACCCGCGACTCGGCGAGCTGGCGCTGTGCGAGGTCGGAGCGCTTGCGCTCCACGGCGTAGCGGATCGCGCGGCTGAGCAGCCTGCCGTCCAGCTCGTCGCGGAAGAGGTAGTCCTGTGCGCCGACCCTGACCGCCTCGGCGGCGCGCTCGGCGTCCGTCTCGGCGGTGAGCGCGAGTACGGCGTGGTTGGGCGCGATGCGCAGCACCTGCCGGAGGATCTCCAGCTCGTCGCCGGGCGCCGCACGGGGCTCGCCGGCGGACGTCTCACGGGATTCGTCGCCCGGCACCGGCAGCGGCGTCGGCAGCGCGAGGTCGAGCAGGATGCAGTGCACATCGTCGGTGAGCAGCCGGTTCGCCTCGGTGAGGTTGCGGGCCGTACGGATGCGGACGCGCTTGCCCGCCGCGTCCACCATGTCCGGCAGCGCGAGGGCGTCCGTGGGGTCGTCCTCGATCACCAGCAGGGTCGTCCCGGCGGTGTGGTCGGCCGCGGCCTCCGGGGCCGCGGGGCCGTCCCCCGCCGCGGGGCCTTGGCCGGCCGCGGGGCCGGTCCTGGCCGGGCGGACCGGCTGGTCCGCGAGAGCTACGTGACCCGCGTGATCCGCGCGGTCGCTGTGATCCGTCAGGTCCCTGCGTCCCTCGTGGTGGATGGCGGGGTCGGCTGCGTCCACCGGCCCTGTCTGATGCGGCGCGGGCAGTCGGTCGGTCTTCGGATGCGACAGCAGATCAGCCGGTCCGCTTCCCGCAGCCGGGACCTCTCGCTGCCGCGGTACGGGTACGGGCATTGCTGAGTTCCTTCCCTCCCCCCGAGGGCTCGACGGCCGCCGATCGGCGTACCGCCGCGCCTGGTCCGTCGCTCTCCGGTCAGAGAGAGTCACGGCACCGGGCATTGCCAGCCGACACTAGCGGTAGCGCACACCAAAGCGGAATGCCTGACGACAAACGTCCAGCGTCATATGCCGCGCCTCAACTGGTATTTCAGGACACCAGCAGGGCACCAGGGGGAATACGGGAATGAGAAACATCACGCCGTGCCACCCGCAACCCGGATCACCGGAAGATCGACACGGGATCGGGCCGGGGCCGGGGCCGCCGTTGCGCTGTTCAGGAACCGGCGTCGATCCGTTCAAGAAGCGGCGGAGAGCCGTTCAAGAACCGCCACACCCCGCCGCACTCCACCGCCCCCGCCCGCCCCGCCCCCCGGCCGTTACTTGTTACTTGTCCGGCTACTTGTGCGGCTACCTGTCCGGCTACTTGTCCGGCCGCACGACACCCAGAATCGTCATCGACCCGGCGCCCGTCATGGTGATCTGCCGCCCCGGCCGCGGCGCGTGCACGATCGCGCCGTCCCCGAGGTACATACCGACGTGGCTCGCGTCGTCGTGATAGATGATCAGGTCGCCCGGCCGCATGGCCTCCAGCGGGACCCTCGGCAGCTGCTTCCACTGCTCCTGCGAGGTGCGCGGGATGGAACGGCCCGCCGCCGCCCACGCCTTGAGGGTCAGCCCGGAGCAGTCGAACGTCGACGGGCCCTCGGCGCCCCACTCGTACTGCTTGCCGATCTGCTTCGTCGCGAAGGCGATGGCCCGCTTGCCCTGCGCGGACGCCTTGCCGTCGATCTCGTCCAGCACGCCCGAGCTCAGCCACTTCGCCTGCGAGTTCTGCGCCTTGGCCGCCTCCAGCTGTTTCAGCCGGGCGCGCTCCTTCGCCTGTAGCCGCGATTCCAGCTTCTCGGCGGCCTTGATCTTCTGCTTGATCTCCTTCTTCGCCCCGGCCTTGCTCTCGCGCGTCTTCTCCAGCTTCTCCCACCGGCTGGAGGCGTCCTTCGCGTAGCCGGACAACTCCTTCTTGGTACGGGACAGCTGGCCGATCATCCCCTTGGTAGCCCGCTGCCCCTTGTGCACCAGGCCGGCGTCCTCGAAGAAAGCCTGCGGATCGCCGTTCAACATCAATTGCGCTTCGGGCGGCATCCCCGCGCCCTGATACTGGGCGCGGGCCATCGCGCCCGCCTGCTTACTGAGCGTGTCCAGCTTGCCCTGGGCCTTGGCTATCGCCTTCGCCAGTTTCACGATCGATTTCTGCTGCTCGACCACGTTCTCGTTGGCGGCGTTGTACGCGTCGGTCGCCGCCTCGGCCTTCCGGTAGAGCCGCTCGACCTCTTTGTGGACCTTTTCGAGCTCCGGTTTCACCTTGGGCGGTTCCGGCCGGGACCCCTCGGAACCGACGGCCTCCCCAGAACCCTCGGGACTGGCAGACCCCTCGGAACCGGCGGCGCCCGTCCCCTTGGGACCCGGCTCCGCCGACTGCGCGTACGCCCCGCTCGCGCCCGCGAGCAGACCCGCGCCGCACAGCACCGCCGTGCACGCCACCGCCCCGGCCCGCAGTACCGCTGTCCGACCATCCATCCGGCGTCGCACCCGCCACCCCCATCGCCCCGACAACGCTCGCTGACATTCCGTCTCTCAGACGTCCCCCAGTCCCGGATCGTGCCACGCGTCCCGGTAATTCAACAGAGCGGCGAACGACTTCCGCATGACCTCGCGGCTTCCCGCCCCCGACCCTGCGGCTCCCTCCCCCGGACCCGGCGACTTCCCCCTCCGGACCTCCCGGCTTTCCGCCCCGGATCTCCCGACTTTCCTTCCCGAACACAACCGCCACATCCGTCACACAAAGCGACTCATACCTCACTATTGGTGACGGCACCGGTCCGACGGCCGAGGTTCACTCTGCGTTCACCCGCCCCCTTCGGTCACGTCATCTCATCTGCCTAATTTCGGCCGTACCGAATAAGCGAATCATTCGACTTCATCGCACGCCGCCGCACCGGCGGCTCCAGAAAGGAACTTCCGAAAAGTGACTCTTCAGCGCACGAACCGGCTTCGCGCCCTCGCCATCGGCGCCATCGCCGTCTCCGGCGCCCTGGTCCTCACGGCGTGCGGCTCCGACGACAACGGCAACGGCGGCAGCGCCGCCGAGCAGAGCAAGGCCGCGAGCAACATCAAGTGCGACGGCAAGGGCCAGCTGCTGGCCTCGGGCTCGTCCGCGCAGAAGAACGCCATGGACCAGTGGGTGAAGACCTACGCGGCGGCCTGCAAGGACGTGCAGATCAACTACAAGCCGACCGGCTCCGGCGCGGGCATCCAGGAGTTCCTCCAGGGCAAGACCGGCTTCGCGGGATCCGACTCGGCGCTCAAGCCCGAAGAGGTCACGCAGTCGAAGAAGGTCTGCAAGGGCGGCCAGGGCATCGACCTCCCGATGGTCGGCGGCCCGATCGCGATCGGCTACAACGTCAACGGCGTGGACGACCTGACGCTGGACGCCAAGACGCTCGCCGAGATCTTCGACGCGAAGATCACCAAGTGGAACGACCCCGCGATCAAGAAGCTCAACCCGGACGCGAAGCTCCCGTCCACCAAGATCCAGGCGTTCCACCGCTCCGACGAGTCCGGCACCACGGACAACTTCACCAAGTACCTCAAGGCCGCGGCTCCCAACTCCTACAAGTACGAGCCCGGCAAGGCCTGGGAGGCCAAGGGCGGCCAGTCCGCCGACGGCTCCTCGGGCGTCTCCTCGCAGGTTAAGCAGACCGACGGCGCGATCTCGTACTTCGAGCTGTCCTACGCCACCGCGAGTGACATCAAGGCCGTGAAGCTGGCCACCGGCGCCTCCGCCCCGGTCGAGGCCACCGTCCCCAACGCCTCCAAGGCCATCTCCGAGGCCAAGGTCGTCGGCAAGGGCAAGGACCTCGCGCTGGACCTCGCGTACGACACCAAGGCCGACGGGGCGTACCCCATCACCCTGGTGACGTACGAGATCGCCTGCGACAAGGGCAACAAGGCCGAGACGCTGGCCGCCACGAAGTCCTTCCTGACCTACATCTCCAGCACGGACGGCCAGAAGGCCCTCGCGAGCCAGGGTTACGCCCCGATCCCCGACGAGATCTCCGCCAAGGTCCGCGCGACCGTCGCGAGCCTGTCCTGACAACCGGTGCACCGCCGCACAGGGGGACGCCGCCCGGACCACAGGGCGACGCCCCCCAACAGACCGGAGAGACCCATGGATATATCTCCCGCAGCACAGAACACCGTGCCACCCCCCGAACTCACCGGTACCGGCAAGGCGAAGCGCACCACCCGCCCCGGTGACCGGATCTTCCTCGGCCTCTCCCGCGGATCGGGCATCACGCTCCTGGTGATCATGGCCGCGATAGCCGTGTTCCTCACCTACCGGGCCGCGATAGCGATCTCGAAGGACGAGGGCAACTTCTTCACCACCTTCGAGTGGAGCGCCAACACCGACCCGCCGGTCTTCGGCATCGCGGTGCTGGCCTTCGGCACCGTCGTCAGCTCGATCATCGCGATGGTCATCGCGGTTCCGATCGCTGTCGGCATCGCCCTGTTCATCTCGCACTACGCGCCGCGCAAGCTGGCCACCCCGATCGCGTACCTGATCGACCTGCTCGCCGCGGTGCCCAGCATCGTCTACGGCCTGTGGGGCGCGCTCTTCCTGGTGCCGCACCTCACCGGGCTGTACCAGTGGCTCGACCAGTTCTTCGGCTGGACCAAGATCTTCGCGTACAACGACGGAGCGGCCCGCTCGCTGTTCACCGTCAGCATCCTGCTGGCGATCATGATTCTGCCGATCGTCACCAGCGTGAGCCGCGAGGTCTTCCTGCAAGCCCCGAAGATGCACGAGGAGGCCGCGCTCGCGCTCGGCGCGACCCGCTGGGAAGTCATCAGGATCTCGGTGCTCCCGTTCGGCCGCTCCGGCGTCATCAGCGCCTCGATGCTCGGCCTGGGCCGCGCGCTCGGCGAGACGATGGCCGTCGCCACCGTGCTCTCCCCGAGCTTCCTGATCAACGCCAGCCTGCTCGACCCGGGCGGCGGCACCTTCGCACAGAACATCGCCAGCGGCTTCAAGGAGGCCAGCGACGTCGGCGTCGGCCGTGACGCGCTGATCGCCTCCGGCCTGGTCCTCTTCGTGATCACCCTGCTGGTCAACGGCGCGGCCCGGCTGATCATCGCCCGCCGCAAGGAGTACTCGGGGGCCAACGCATGACCGATCTGCTCACCGCCCGCCGCAAGCAGTACTCGGGGGCCACCGCATGACGAACCTGACGGCCGACAAGGTGCTCCCGGTCTCCCTCCCCGACCCGCACAGCCTGCACCAGCCCCGGCTGCCCCGCTGGAGCGCGCCCGCCATCGCGCTGGCCGCCGCCCTGCTCGGCAGCGGCATCGGGCTGGTCTTCGATCTGCACAGCCGCATCCAGTGGGGCCTGATCGCCGTCCTGCTGTTCCTCCTCGCCACCTACGCGCTGGCCACCGCGGTCGAGGGCCGCCGGCAGGCGAAGGACCGGCTCGCCACCAGCCTGATGTGGGTCGCCTTCCTGCTCGCGATCATCCCGCTGGTCTCGCTGATCTCGGAGACGGTCAAGCGCGGCGTGAAGGTGCTCGACGGCACCTTCCTCTCACACTCGATGGGCACCCTCCCGGCCATCGAGCCGGGCGGCGGCATCTACCACGCGATCATCGGCACCCTGGAGCAGGTCGGCATCGCGACCGCCATCTCGGTCCCGCTCGGCCTGCTCACCGCGATCTACCTGGTGGAGTACGGGCGCGGGAAGCTCGCCAAGACCGTGACGTTCTTCGTGGACGTGATGACCGGCATCCCGTCGATCGTGGCCGGCCTGTTCATCCTCACCCTGTGGATCGTCATCCTCGACTTCGACTACTCCGGCTTCGCCGGCGCGATGGCCCTGTCGATCCTGATGATGCCGGTGGTCGTCCGCTCGACCGAGGAGATGCTCAAGCTCGTCCCCAACGAGCTGCGCGAGGCCTCGCTGGCCCTGGGCGTGCCGAAGTGGCGCACCATCCTCAAGGTGGTGCTGCCCACCGCGATCGGCGGCATCACCACGGGCGTGATGCTGGCCGTCGCGCGCATCGCGGGCGAGAGCGCCCCGATCGTGCTGCTGGTGTTCGGCAACCCGTTCATCAACAACAACCCCTTCGAAGGCCCCCAGTCCTCGCTGCCGTACTACATCTACGAGCAGTGGGCCGCCGGCAACACGGCTTCGTACGACCGTGCCTGGGCGGCGGCGCTGGTCCTCATCGCCTTCGTCATGATCCTGAATCTGGTGGCCCGCGGCATCGCCCGCTGGAAGGCCCCGAAGACCGGCCGCTGAGGCCACGCGCACTGAGAAGAGAAGTGATTCACATGGCCAAGCGCATCGACGTCAGCGGCCTCTCCGCCTACTACGGCGGGCACCGGGCCATCGAGGACATCTCGATGACAGTGGAGCCGCGCTCCGTGACGGCCTTCATCGGCCCGTCCGGCTGCGGCAAGTCCACCCTGCTCCGCACCCTCAACCGGATGCACGAGGTCACCCCCGGCGGCCGCGTCGAGGGCAAGGTGATGCTGGACGACGAGAACCTCTACGGCAGCGGGGTCGACCCGGTCGCCGTACGCCGCACCATCGGCATGGTCTTCCAGCGGCCGAACCCGTTCCCGACCATGTCCATCTACGACAATGTCGCGGCCGGCCTGCGGCTGAACGCCCGGACGCGCAAGTCCGAGCTGGACATCGTCGTCGAGAAGTCCCTCAAGGGCGCCAACCTCTGGAAAGAGGTCAAGGACCGGCTGAACAAGCCCGGCTCCGGCCTCTCCGGCGGCCAGCAGCAGCGGCTGTGCATCGCCCGCGCCATCGCGGTCGAGCCGCAGGTGCTGCTGATGGACGAGCCGTGCTCGGCGCTCGACCCGATCTCCACGCTCGCGATCGAGGACCTGGTCGGCGAGCTCAAGGAGCGCTTCACGATCGTCATCGTGACGCACAACATGCAGCAGGCGGCGCGCGTCTCGGACCGCACGGCCTTCTTCAACCTCTCCGCGATAGGCGACGCCGGCAAGCTCATCGAGATCGACGAGACCGAGCGGATCTTCTCCAACCCCTCGGTCCAGGCGACCGAGGACTACATCTCCGGCCGCTTCGGCTGAGCGGGCGGTCGCCGTACGGCCAGCCTCACCCGTACGGCGACGCCTCGCCGGCCGCGGCCGGGCACAGAACGTCCTGCGGTGCTGCATGGCGGTGCCACCGCATGGCGAAGGGCCCGCCCCCGGCTTCCGGGGGCGGGCCCGTCTTTTGCTCAGCCCGTTCGGTTAGCCGAACGCGAGGTTGACGATCCAGTAGCTCAGCGCGGCCACCAGCGCCGCGGCCGGCATCGTGATGAACCAGCCCATGATGATGTTCTTGGCGACGCCCCAGCGGACCGCCTTGACCCGCTTGGTCGCCCCCACGCCCATGATCGCCGAGGTGATGACGTGCGTCGTCGAGATCGGCGCCTGGAACATGAAGGACGCGGTGTACATGACCGAGGCCGCCGTGGTCTCGGCCGCGAACCCCTGCGGGGGGTCCAGCTCGATGATGCGGCGGCCCAGCGTGCGCATGATGCGCCAGCCGCCCGCGTAGGTGCCGAGCGAGAGCAT
Source organism: Streptomyces sp. H27-D2 (assembly GCF_035828615.1). Taxonomy (NCBI): domain Bacteria; kingdom Bacillati; phylum Actinomycetota; class Actinomycetes; order Kitasatosporales; family Streptomycetaceae; genus Streptomyces; species Streptomyces sp. H27-D2. Next base: position 109,369 of record NZ_JAYMZR010000007.1, read on the forward strand.
CAGCGCACAGGTGATCTTGACCCAGACCGGGATCTCGTCGCCCTGGCCCTCGACGTCGGCGATGACCAGCGCCATCACGACGATGCCCATCGTCTTCTGCGCGTCCTGCAGGCCGTGCCCGAGCGCCATGGCCGCCGCCGAGACGGTCTGCGCTATGCGGAAGCCCCGCTTGGCCTTGTGCGGGTTCGACTTACGGAACAGCCACATGATCGCGACCATCACCAGATAGCCGACGCCGAGGCCGACGATCGGCGACAGGAACATCGGGATGACGACCTTCTCCAGCACACCCGACCAGTAGACGGTGGTGGACCCGGCGAGCGCCGCGCCCACCATTCCGCCGAACAGCGCGTGGCTGGAAGACGACGGCAGACCGTAGTACCAGGTGACCAGATTCCAGACGATCGCACCGACGAGGGCGGCGAACAGGATCGCCATCCCCGCCTTGCCGTGCGGCGTCTCGATCAGCCCTTCGCTGACCGTCTTGGCGACTCCTTGGCCCAGAAAGGCGCCGGCGAGGTTCATCACCGCGGCCATGGCCAGTGCCGCGCGCGGTGTCAGCGCACGGGTGGACACCGAGGTCGCGATGGCGTTCGCGGAGTCGTGAAAGCCGTTCGTGTACGTGAATCCGAGCGCGACCCCGATGGTCACGATGAGTGCAAAGGTGTCCACCGGGGGTCAGGACTCCTTGACCGCGATGGTCTCGACGCAGTTGGCCACGTGCTCGAACGCGTCCGCCGCCTCTTCCAGCGCGTCCACGATCTGCTTCAGCTTCAGCACGTCCATGGCGTCGTACTTGCCGTTGAAGAGCTGGGCGAGAAGCTTGCGGTGGATCTGGTCGGCCTGGTTCTCGAGGCGGTTCACCTCGATCCAGTACTCGGTCAGATTGGTCATCGTGCGCAGGTTGGGCATCGCTTCGGCCGTCAGCTCGGCCGCTCGCACGAGGACCTCGATCTGCTGCTCGACGCCCTTCGGCAGCTCCTCCACCTTGTAGAGGACGACCAGATCAACGGCCTCCTCCATGAAGTCCATGATGTCGTCGAGCGAGGACGCGAGCTTGTAGATGTCCTCGCGGTCGAACGGCGTGATGAAGGAGGAGTTCAGCTGGTGGAAGATCGCGTGAGTCGCGTCGTCGCCCGCGTGTTCCGCGGCCCGCATCCGCTCGGCGATCTCGGCCCGAGCGGAGGAGTCCGCCCCGAGCAATTCCATGAGGAGCTTCGAGCCCGTGACGATGTTGTCCGCTGACGCGGCAAACATGTCGTAGAAGCTCGTCTCCCTGGGGGTCAGACGAAAGCGCACGGTAAGAGTCCTCAAGGTGCATCGGATTCGGTCACGCTGATGCTAGGCGCATCATCCAGCCACAGCTAACCGGCGTTCCATCAGTGTCGCGCATCGGGCAGAGTGCTCAGCAGTGGGCCCCGCTTCAGTCGGGAGAATTCGGTACCATATACCCAGCGGGGGTATATGGGGTAGACAGGGACAACGGGAGAGCGCCATGACGACCGCAGAGACCGAAGAGACCGCCGGGACCGAAAAAAGCGCCGTGACCGACCACGACCGTGGCGTCCATGGGTACAACGACAACAAGGACCAGCACCTCAAGCGGCTGCGCCGGATCGAGGGCCAGGTACGCGGCCTGCAGCGGATGATCGAGGAAGACGTCTACTGCATCGACATACTCACCCAGGTCTCCGCCAATACCAAGGCCCTGCAGTCCTTCGCCCTCCAACTGCTGGAGGAGCACCTGCGGCACTGCGTCGCCGACGCGGCCGTCAAGGGCGGCGAGGAGATCGACGCGAAGGTCGCCGAGGCCACCGCGGCCATCGCCCGGCTGCTCCGTACCTGAGGCGCCCGAGGCACCTGGGGCGCTTGAAACCGCTTGAGGCACGGCCGCTCGGGGGTGATATCCGGCCCGTGGGGCGGTTCGGCCGCGAGCATGGGGCGGCTCAGTGCGAGAGAGTCCGCCGGCGGTCGGCAGCCGGCTCAAAGGGTCGCGTACTCAAAGGGTCACGTACGGGACGGCCAACCGGCCCAAGGGGTCGCGGGAGTCCGAAGCGCAGGGTCCGAAGCGCAGGGTCCGAAGCACAGAGGGGGCACCGCGCCGAGGTCTGGGGCGCGGCCCCGTGACGTCACGACCGTGAGTCGGCCGTGCGGTCGGGGGCGATGGAATCCGCCCCGCCCCTGATCACTTCGTCGATACGGTCCGAGCTGAGCCGTTCCTCGTTCGCGGTCGAAGCCGCGATCATCAAATCAGCGCACAGCTCGATCTCGGCGAGAGCAACGTGGTCCTGGACCGTGGAACCGCGAGTCCCGGGCACGCGCATCACCTCCATCTTCGAGCGTCGCTCGCGTAACGTCGAGAATTTCCCGACTCTACCGAGCGGGCACAGCCCACAGTAGGGAAAGGCGCACTCTCCGCGCATGGCACAGACGGGCCATATCCCCGCCCCTTACCGGGTGGTCAGGACCCGGCGTACGCGCGCCGCCGCAAGCCCTGCCGCGCGCCGCCTTCACTCCCCCGGCTTCACTCCCCCGGCGCGGCGACCTTCCCCGTGTAGATCTCGCGCTCGGGCGGCAGCTCGACGGTGACCGGCGTCCCGAAACCGGACAGCTCGATCGTCGAGGCGACGACCGCCACCCGTCCCTCGTCGTTGACGAAACTGAAGCGCTGCTCCAGCTTGCGCAGCCGCCCCCGCTCGTCCACATAGGCGTCGAAGGCCACCGTGTCGCGGGCGAACCCCTTCGCCGCCGCGGCCAGCGAGGGCCGGGTGCGCGCGGACGCGGCCTTCGCGGCCCGCGCGATGTCGGTCGTGCCGCGGAAGTGGCGGACCGTTTCGCCACCCGTCCGCCGCTCCCCCACGCAGGACACCTCGCGCGCCCCGCGCAGCAGCTCGGCGGCTGAGAGCGGGTCGGTCGCACCGCCGGTGACCAGGTTGCCGTCGGCCAGCTCGGTGGTGTCGACGCGCACCCACTTGTCAGCGGGCACGCCCGCGCCCCGGTTCTTCATATAGAGCGCGCCGGGCGCCAGCAGCTGGATGATCGGCCGGTGCTCGTCCGCCCCCGCCGCGTCCGGCGGCAGCGTCACCCGCAGCCTGCCCAGCCGCTTGCCGTAGTCGAAGCCGCCCTCGCCCCTGATGGTGACCCGGGTGCCGCCGGACGCCATCTCCAACGACGTACGGACCGTGGAGCTGCCCGAACGGACCAGTACGGCGGCCGTCCGGTGCATCGTCGCGACCGGGTCAGCGGAACCGCCCGCGCCGGAACCGCCCGCGCCGGGACCCTTCTCGCCGGCGGCCCCCGCCGGCCCCGCCGCGCCGTCCGCACGCCCCGCGACGTCCGCGTCAGCCGCCCGCGCCGCATCGGCGGCGTCCGTCGCCTCGGCCGCGCCGCCCGCGCCTGGCCGCGAACACCCCGTCGCCGACAGCCCGGCCACCAGACCGCCCGCCACGGCGACCGCGACAACCCTGCCGCGCCACCTGTACCGCTGGACCGTCATGCCCGCCTACCCCCAGGGGAGCGCTGTGTGGAACTTGTTGCGTTCAACGACGGGCCGAAGCCGCCGACACGGCCCGGTACCGTGGTCACGTGCTCTCGCAAGGCCCGGAAAAACACCCCGAAGACAGCACCGAGCACCCCGGAGGCCATCGCACCAGCACCGTCGAACAGGGCTCCTTCTCCGCCGCCCGCTGCGCCTGCGGCTGGCGCGGACCGGCACGCCGGGCCCGCGCGAAGGCCCGCGCCGACGCCGCGGCCCACTCCATCGGCTGAACCGCGCCAGACACTCAGGCCCCGGCGCGGCCCGCCGCCGACGGCCCGTGTCCCCTCCCCCGCCCGGCGCCGCGAGACCCTGACGGCCGCTCATCTCCCGTACCGGCGCGGCCCGTACCCACGCCCCGCGCGCCCCCACCTCCCGGCCGCCAATCGGCCCAGCACCCGTACCGCACCCCTCCTTGCGGAACCCACACGCCCCGCACGCCGTCTCGCCTTGTGGCGGAGGATTCGAGAACACGGACGGTCGGAGACCCAGGTATGTACAGGCGCACACTGTTGACGGCAGGAACAGGTCTCGCGGCGACCGCGGGCTGGCTGGCGGCCTGCAGCGGTGACTCGGGCGAAGCGGCCCCCACCCCCGACGGCAAGGCGGGCGAGGGAACCCGTACCCGCGGCGCCGCGGCCGCCGGCAAGCCGAAGCCGACCGGCACGGACTGGACCGCCCTGGGCAAAGGGCTGCAAGGCCACTTCGTACGCCCCGGCGACGCCGACTACGCCACCGCGCGCCAGCTCTACAACACCCGCTTCGACACCCAGCGCCCCGCCGCCGTCGCCTACACCGCCAACACCGCCGACATCACCGAATGCCTCGCCTTCGCCCGCCGGCACGGCACCCCCGTCTCGATACGCAACGGCGGACACAGCTACGCCGGCTGGTCCAGCGGCAACGGCCGGCTGGTCATCGACGTCTCCAAGCTCGCCACCGTCCGCACCCCCTCCGCCGGCACCGCCCGCATCGGCGCGGGCGCCAAGCTCATCGACGTCTACGAGAAACTCGGCGCGAGCGGCGTCACGATCCCGGCCGGCTCCTGCCCCACCGTCGGCGTCTCCGGCCTCACGATGGGCGGCGGCCACGGCGTCGTCTCCCGTGCATACGGCCTGACCTGCGACAGCATGACCGGCGCGACGCTGATCACCGCCGACGGCAAGACCCTCGACTGCGACAAGACCAAGAACCCCGACCTCTTCTGGGCGCTGCGCGGCGCGGGGAACGGCAACTTCGGAGTCGTCACCGAACTGCGCTTCAAGACCCACCAGACCCAGCAGGGCGTCGCCGCCTACCTCACCTGGCCCTGGTCCAAGGCGGCCGCCGTGCTCCGCGCCTGGCAGGCGTGGGGACCGAGCCAGCCGGACGAGATCTGGTCGTCGATCCACCTCAACGCGACGCCGGGCCACACCCCGACCCTCTCCGTCAGCGTCTTCTCGCTGGGCACCTACGGGGACCTGCAGAACGCCATCGACAAACTCGCGGACCGGGCCGGCGGACCGGGCCCGGCCTCCTCCGTATCGCTGCGCCGCCGCTCGTACCTGGACGCGATGCGCTCCTACGCGGGCTGCGCGAGCAGCTCGACCACCCAGTGCCACCTCCCCGGCGCGACCCCGGGCCGCAGCCCGTCCGGCATCCTGCGACGCGAGACGTACGCGGCGCGCTCGGACTTCTACGACCGCTCACTCAGCGCCGCGGGCATCCGCACCATGCTCGACCAGCTGGAGAAGCTGGGCCGGGCGCGCGGCTCGGGCGCGGGCAGCATCGCGCTGACGGCACTCGGCGGCGCGATCAACCGGGTGAAGCCCACCGACACGGCCTTCGTGCACCGGCGCTCGCGCTTCCTCGCCCAGTACCTGACCTCCTGGCCCGCGGCCGCTTCCGGCGCGCGGCGCACCGCCTGGCTGGACGGGGTCCACGCGGCGATGCGCCGCTACGCGTCGGGGGCCGCCTACCAGAACTACGCGGACGCGAGCCTCGCCGACTGGCGCAGCGCGTACTACGGCCCGGCCGCCGACCGCCTCACCCGGCTCAAGAAGAAGCACGACCCGAACCGGCTCTTCGACTTCCCGCAGGCGCTCTGAGCTTTGCCGCGGGCGCTTTGAGCCTTGCCGCAGGCGCTGTGGGACTTGTCGCAGGCGCTCTGAGCCTTGCCGCAGGTGCTCTGAGCCGCGCTACACCAACTGCCACCGCGCCAACTGCCGCTGCTCCGACCGCCGGTGCTCCAAGCGCGGGCGGCCGGAGCGCCGGTCAGACCGCGCCGGTCAAGCCGCGAGGTCCTTGTCGCACTCCGCGCCGCGGGCACCGGGGACGCCGGGGACGCCCGACCGGGGGGCGGCCCCGTCAGCCGTACCGTCAGCCGTACCGTCAGCCGTACCGCCGCCGTCGGACGCGGCGTCACCGCCGCCATCGCCGGGGGCCGCCGCAGGCGATACCGCGGCCGGGCTCCGTACGAGCCGTCCCAGCCGGGAGTCCGCGACCGCGCGGGTCAGCGGCGTCAGCAGCGCCATCGCGAGCGGGGAGAGCAGCAGCGCGACCGAGGTGCCCAGCGCGAAGCCGCCGATGACGTCCGTCGGATAGTGGACGCCCATGTAGACCCGGCAGAAGCCTTCGATCAGCGCGAGCCCGATGCCCACGAGCCCGAACTTCCGGTTGGCGACGAACAGCCCGACGCCGACGGCCATCGCCATCGTGGCGTGGTCGCTCACGAACGAGAAGTCGGTCTTGCCCGCGACCAGGACGTCCAGCCCCTGGTGGTCCTTGAAGGGGCGGGGCCGCTCCACGAAGCCGCGGATCGGGATGTTGACCAGCAGCGCGATGCCCGCGGCCAGTGGCGCCCAGATGAGCCCGGCCACCGCGGCCGGCGCGTCGTCCCGCTTCCTGACGGTCCACCAGCACCAGATCATCAGCAGCGCCATCGCCGCCATGATCCCGTACTCGCCGACCCATTCCATGACCCGGTCGAACCAGTGCGGAGCGTCGGCTGCCAGCCCGTTGATGTCGTAGAGCAGGCTGACGTCGGGGTTCGATCCTCCGGTGGCCTCCGACGGGGGAGCCCCCACTGCCAGTCCAGCCATGTGTCGTGGCCCCTATCTCGTGCATCTCTTGCCCGCGCCGAAGTGAGTGCTGCTGCCAACCCCCGTGGTCAGTGGTGGTGTGGTGCGGCTGTGCCCGATTCCCCACTTCACAGGGAACGCCATGGCCTGGCCCAGCGTTCCGTTCTCCACCGGATGATCACCAGGACGTTACCCAAGAGTGACCCATCGTCGCAGCTCAGAAGGAGGACTTCACGCTCTGTTCAAGCCAGGTTACCGGCTGGACGCCCTGCCCCACTTCACGCCCTCGCCGCGCCCTTCGCGCGCCGACCGCACGCCTTTGTGCGCCGACAGTGCTTCAGCTCTCACGCCGCCTTCGCCTTGGGCAGCGCTTTTGCGCCATCTTCGGTGACCCGGGTCGCGCCGATGTAATCGGGCGAATCGATCTTGTCGAAACGGATCACCGCGCCGGTGTACGGGGCGTTGATCATGTACCCGCCGCCGACGTACAGCCCGACGTGATGGATCGACCTCGGGTCGTTCAGGTCGTACGCGAAGAAGACCAGGTCCCCCGGGAGCAGTTCGTCCCGCTTCGGGTGCGGCCCCGCGTTCCACTGGTCGTTGGCGACGCGCGGCAGCTCGATGTCCACCGAGGCGTACGCGGCCTTCGTCAGCCCCGAGCAGTCGAACCGCCCGCCCTGGCCCGAGGTCCCGTTGCCGCCCCACAGGTAGGGGGTGCCCAGCTTCTTCTGCGCGTAGTAGATGGCGGCCGCCGCCTGCCGCGAGGGCGCGACCCGGCCGACCGGCGCGGCGAAGCTCTTCTCCAGGGTCCGGATGATCTTCACGTAGTTCTGCGTTTCGCGGTACGGCGGCACTCCGGCGTTCTTTATCACCGCGTACGCGCCCGCGTTGTACGACGCCAGCATGTTGTCCGTGGCGTCCCCCGGGACGTCCTTCACATACTTCGCCAGCGAGCAGTCGTACGCCGCCGCCGAGGGGATCGCGTCGGCCGGGTCCCAGATGTCCTTGTCCCCGTCGCCGTCGCCGTCCACCCCGTGCGCCGCCCAAGTGCCGGGGATGAACTGCGCGATGCCCTGCGCCGCAGCCGGGCTCTTCGCCTTGGGGTTCCAGCCGCTCTCCTGGTAGAGCTGCGCGGCGAGCAGCGCCGGGTTCACCGCCGGGCAGAGATTGCCCCACTTCTGCACAAGCGGCTGGTAGGCGGCCGGCACCGCGCCCTTCGCGAGCCCCACCGCCTTGCCGCCGCCCCCGCCGAGGAGGTTCGCGGCAGCCGTGTAGGTGCCGATGACCAGCAGCCCGATGAAGCAAAGGGACAACCCGATACCGACACTGACGCCCAGCCAGACCTTCTTCACCCCCATACCCTCCCCCATCCGCCGGTCGCTCAGCACTGATTCGCACCGTACGGCGGGATTCAGCCCCCAGCGCGGGCGAACCCCCGGCGGGTGGAGGTTTGGGGGCGGGTGTGGAGCATTCGGTAACTTGAAGTTGGCGAATACTCCACACCCCGCCCCCGCAGACCACACAGACCCCTCCGACACCAACCGTCCGGCTCACCCCCGCCCCCACGGGCCGCCCGCCCCGAACCCGGCCGCCGGTCAAGGACCGACCGCCGCCCCACCCCACCCGTAGCCCGCCGTCTTTGACGCGCGGGCGAATTCCGGACCCATCGCATCGGCCCCATGACCGGCATCCCGACGGGCGACTGGCCGACTGCGCGACCGGTCAATCGCCGAGCTCGAACCAGACCGCCTTTCCCGGGCCGGGCCCGTGACGGCAGATGCCCCAGTCGGCGGCGCAGGCGCCGATGAGGAGCAGGCCACGGCCGTGCTCGGCGTCGCCGGCCGGGACGCGCTGGACGGGTAGGCCGGGGGCGTCGTCGCGTACGAGGACGTGGAGCGCGCCGGTCGGCGACCAGGCGGCGTGGAGCTTCAGCGGGGATACGCAGCCGCTGCTGAGGCAGGCGGTAACGGCGTTGGTGACGACTTCAGACGTCAGGAGCAGCGCCGTATCGACCAGGTCGGACCGGCCTGCGGTGCGCAGGACCGCCCGGATCGCTTCGCGGGCGGTACGGACCCAGCCGGGGTCCGGCGGGAAGGTGAGGGAGAAGTCGGGCCGGGGGCTGGTGGGGTCGGCGGGGTCGGCGGGGCGGGCGATGGACGCGGTGATGGGACACATGGCGTTGCCTCTCGGGTCACCGTTGGCCCGTCCGGGCCGGGTGGCGGTGGCAATGCCGGTGGCGCACTGACGGTTTGTCATGAATGCGCGCCTACGGCGCACTTCCGCCGGGTGGCGTCGGTTCGGGCGGTACGTCATCGACGGTAGGGAGTAAATTACGTAAGTTGCAACCTCTTCCCGAGAATCTCCCTCAGCCGAGTGAGAGCAGAACCCCTACGTAGACCAACAGTTGAGACCACGGCAGACTGTCCGTGATCATCAGGAGGGCCCGCATGCCACCCAGAAGCCAACCGAGCGAGCGCCAGCGCCGCCTTGGTGCCGAGCTGAAGAAGCTTCGGCTCCGCGCCGGCCTGTCCGGTGATCAAGCGGCGAACTTGATCGATGCGGATCGCGGCCGAGTGAGCAACATCGAGGCAGGCCGGGTCGACGTCCCCCGCAACGGGCTTCATAAGCTGCTCCGCGCATACGGCTGTGCCGAGGGAGCCCTCTTCGAAGGCCTCATGACCATGGCGCAGGACCGCGGAAAGGGTTGGTGGGACGGCTACCGCAACACCATGGGCCGCCCCGCCCTCGATCTCGCCGAGCTGGAGGCCCGCGCCAGCGGCATCAGCACCCACGAACTGCTCGTCATCCCCGGCATGTTCCAGACCGCCGACTACGCCCGCGCAGTGTGCGAGACCGCCGATGAGGACGACGCAGCAGCGATCGATCGATACGTCTGCTTCCGCCTCGACCGGCAGCGCCTGCTGGCCGGCGAGGCCGCCGCTCCGTATCACGCGGTGATCCATGAGGGCGCGCTGCACACCCGCGTCGGAAGCCCGCAGGTCATGCGCAAGCAGCTGCTTCGCCTGATCGAAGTAGCTCGGGCTCCCCACATCACCGTCCAGGTCTTCCCGTTCGAAGCCGGCGCCTTCTCCGCGTTCAGCAGGACCTTCGCCATCTTCGGCGGCCCGACCCCGGAGCTGGACACCGTTCGCCTGGAACAGCCCGTCACATCGGCCGTGCTGCACGACCCGGTGCACCTCGATCGATACGCGCGGCTTTTCGCGCGCCTGTCCGAGCTGGCACTCCCGCCGATTGACCCGGACTCCAGCCCCGAGTCCCATGAAGACCGGGACTCACTGAGCCTCATCCAGCACCTCATGTACGCCCTCTAGGAGGACTTCCATGATCGACCTCATATGGCAGAAGTCGTCGTTCAGCGGTAGCGGCCAGGACGACTGCGTCGAGGTCGCTACCGACCCCGCAGGCCGGATCCACTTCCGTGAAAGCGACGCCCCGGCCACCGTCGGCGTCACCACCCGCCCCGCGTGGGCGGCCCTCCTCGCCCGCGTGCGGGCCGGGGACTTCGACGGGCTCACCACGGTCGCCGACGGTGCCGTTCGCTGGCAGAAGTCGAGCTACAGCAGCGGCGACGGCAACAGCGACCGCGTCGAGGTCGCTACCGACCCCGTCGGCCGGATCCACTTCCGTGAAAGCGACGCCCCGGCCACCGTCGGCGTCACCACCCGCCCCGTGTGGGCGGCCTTCGTCGCCGGCGTGAAGGCCGGTGACTTCGACCACTTCGCCACGGGCGGCCCCGACGGGGCTCGCGAGTGACGCATACGCACGCTGGCGGCCCAGGGGCTGCGCAGCGGCAACGCAGCGGCACCCGTGCCGCCGCCGCCCAAGGCCTGCGCAGCGGGGCGTCTCAACCCCCGCGCCGATCATTGCTCAGCGTGACCGAGCATGGTACACACAGTGATACTAATGGACCCTACTGACACTGGCCGCGCATCCTCCTCGACACCGCGACCTGCGTTCGTACGGGTTCAGCCAAGAAATGCCGCCAAGTCGACATGCGGAAGCGGAATCTTCGGCGAAGATAGAGCCTGGCCCGTGCCATGCGGCATGGGGTGCACAACTACCCATTAGGGGCGGTGAGTTACAAATGTTCCTAGCAGCCGAAAAGGGCGACATCACCACCATCATCGGCGGCATCGCTCCGGACTGGGGGCCGTTCGGAACCCTCGGCAACGAGGCCCGGATCATGGTCGAGGTCGTGATGGCAGTCGCCATTCTGCTGTGCCTCGGCATCGCGATCTGGGGCGCCGCGAAGCAGCGCATCGGAGCCACGGCGCTGCGCGACACGTTCAGCGCCGAACAAGGCAAGGGCTTGATCGTCGCGGGCCTCACCGGCGTGTTCATCATCGGATCCCTCGGCACCCTGTTCACCATCGTGTACGGCATGGCGGTCTGACGAACCCCCACCCCGGCGCGGACCTCGGTTCCGCCTGCCGTACGACTCCTTCCAGCAGCCCTGGCCCATGACGCGACTCCCCCTGGGGGTGCCGACAGCATGTCTCCCGATCAACGCGACGAGCTGCGGCAACGTCACTCCCAATCCCCCATTCGCCCGCCGAGCCAGCCTGCTGAGGTTGTGTCACCTTGATGTGTACTCACACCACCACGCCCGAGCTACGACCGCCGCCGCTACGGTCATATGAAGGCGGCATGACGGCAACGGCGGTTGAGGGGGCGTACGCGCCATGAGTCCGGTCAACGGCGAATTCGACGGACGCGACTACCCGACCGCGGAGAACAGCGGCCACGGCCAGACCCGCACCCAGCTCCCGGACGGTGAGAGCCACGGCTTCGGCGACACCCGACGCGGCAACCGCTCCGGCTTCTCCAACCGGAACCTGCTGACCGTGGTCGCCGTCGTCGTGTTGCTCATCGCCGCCATCGCCTTCGCCAACCGCGGCGGCGGAAGCGCCGGCGCCGGCTCCGGCGGCTCCTCCGACAACCGCGACACCAACCGCGACACCGCCGCCCAGCCGACCGCCCCCACCGGCGAGAAGCCGGTCAGCGGGAAGAACGGCGGGATCGCCTCCGGGTTCCCCAAGACGGAGCAGGGGGCGCAGAGTGCGGCGGCGAATTACGCGGTGGCGTTGGGGAGTGACGGCATGTTCAAGGCCGACCGCAGACACGAGATCGTCGCCGCTGTCCACGACCCGGCTGTGGTCGGCAAACTGCAAGGGGATCTGGACAGGGCCTACTCCCCGAAATTCTTGGCGAACGTCGGCCTGAAATCTGACGGCTCCGCACCGAACGGATTCACCTTCGTATCGCGGACTGTCCCCGTCGGTTCCAAGGCCACCAAGATCGACGGTGACACCGCGACTGTCGAGGTGTGGTGCACCGGACTGGTCGGCCTCGCCGGCGAGAGCTCGACCAAGCCGGTCAGTGAAACCTGGTTCACGATCACCGAGAAACTCAAGTGGACCAACGACGACTGGAAGATCGAGTCGTCCAAACAGACGGCAGGACCCGCACCCGTGGGCGGCGATGACCGCGCCTCCAGCGCCGAAGAGATCACGAACGCGGTAGAGGGATATGGAGGCTTCACCTATGCCCGGTAGCCAATGCCGTCGCACTGTCTCCGTCACCGCCGCTGTGGTCGCTGTCCAGGTCGCGTTGGCTACCCGAGCGGCCGCAGCGCCCTCGCCCACCCCGTCTCCGGGTAAGAGCGACGACCCCTGCGACCTCATCGTCGGTCTCGCCAAGGAGTACTGCCAAAAGGGGGACGACAAGCCCGCCGGCAGCGGCCCCGATGGTCTCAAGTCCCCCGCCGACGCCCTGGACCCCCTCTCCTCCCTCGCCAAGGGCTGTGCCGAAGCCGCCTCCTGGATCATCGGGAAGCTCTCCAAGGCCGTCACCGCGACGACGACCGTCGACTTCACCAACCCCGCCTTCCTCCGCCAGTACGCCGTCGTCTTCGCCGCCTCCACCGTCCTGACCCTGGTCCTGTGGCTGCTGGCCGTCGCCAAGCGGGCGGTGCGCGGAGTGCCGCTGCACGAGGCGCTCAGCGAGGCGATCGGGTTCCTGTGGCTGACGGTGCTCGCATCCGCGTTCACGCCGCTGATCCTCTATACGGTCGTGTCCGCCACCGACGCCGTCACCGAAGTGGTCGCAGCCGGGACCTCGTCCCATACCGACGCGTTCTTCGGCACGTTCGCCGAGGCGCTGAAGAAGGGCGACAACATCGGCGGCGGTCCGATCATGCTGATCGTGGTGTCGCTGGTGTCCATCCTCTCGGCCGCCGTGCTCTGGCTGGAGCTGGTGATCCGGGCCGCGCTGCTCTACGTCGGGGCGCTGCTCGGGACCGCCGTGTACGCGGGCCTGGTGGACAAGAACATGTGGGGCCACGTCCGACGCTGGGCCGGGATCATGATCGCGGTGATCCTGGTGAAGCCGGTGATCGTGATCGTGCTCGGGCTGGCCGGGGCGCTCGCCGCCGAGGACGGGCCGAACGCCCTCTCCGCCGTCGTCTCCGGACTCTCCATCATCCTGCTGGCGATCTTCGCGAGCGCGATGATCTACCGCTTCGTCCCCGGCTTCGGCGACGAGGTCGCGTCCGCCCGCAGCAACCGCAAGACCGCCTCCTCCAACCCGGCCGCGGCCGTCATCTCGTCCCCCGCCGCGCTGGTCTCCCAGGGCATCAAGACGCACAGCTCACGCAGCTCCAACGGCGGCGGAGGCTCGGGCGGCGGATCGGGCGGCGGCGACAACGCGTCCCGCTCCCAGGCCCGGCCCGCCAACCCGATGTCCGGCGGCGTCGCCGCCCACAGCTCCCGCAACAGCGGCTCCGGATCAGGTTCCGGATCGGGTTCCGGCAAGGCCCCCGCGTCCGCCGCCCCCGCACCCCGTACCCAGAACCGCAACAACAGCACCGGAGGTGACGGGCGTTGACGACGCAGTCCCATCCCATCGCGCCCCGCCGTACGTACCTGATCGGTCGCGCACGCCCCAACGCGATCGTCGGAAAGAACCGCGAGACCGGCGAGATCGCGGTGATCGTCGCCGGAGCGTTCCTCGGCATGATGTGCGGGCTCCTCGTGCCCATGCTGCCGCTGCGCATCCTCGCCCTCACCGGCTTTCCGGTGCTGGGGCTGGCCGCCGTGTACGTGCCGTACAAACGGCGCACCTTCTACAAGTGGTTCGAGATCAACCGCTCGTACAAGCGCACCCTGCGCCGCGGCACCACCTACCGCTCCGCCTCGGCCGAGGCCGGGACGCGGGCCGACGGGCGGGAGATCGAGATCGGCCCGCCGCCCGGCATCGGCCGGATCAACTGGCTCGCCGCCCCCTTCGGCCCCGACGAGATCGCCGTCCTGCTGCACGCCGACCGGCGCACGGTGACCGCCGCGATCGAGATCGAGGGCCCCGGCGTGGGCCTGCGGGACTCGGAGGACCAGGAAGCGCTGGTCGACCGGTTCGGGACACTGCTCAAGCACGTGGCCAACGGCGACGGCTTCGTGACCCGGCTCCAGATGCTGGCCCGTACGCTGCCCGCCGACCCCGACGCGCACGCCAAGGACGTCGAGCGGCGCGGCGACCGCAAGGCGCCGTTCTGGCTCCAGGACTCCTACGAGCAGCTCCAGTCGATGGTCTCCACCTCCTCCGAGCAGCACCGCGCCTATCTCGTCGCCTGCATGCACTACACCCGCGAGCTGGCCTCCGAGGCGCACGCCATGGCGCGCGCGACCAAGCACGCCAACCAGGGCAACGGGCGCAAGCTCGACAAGGACGCGGGCCTCGCCGTCGTCATGGCGCGCGAGCTCACCGACATCTGCGCGCGGCTCGCCGAAGCCGACATCCGGGTACGGCAGCCGCTGGGGCAGGGGCGGCTGTCCTCGCTCGTGCACTCGATGTACGACCCGGACCACCCCATCGACCACATCCAGGCGATGACCAAGCGCAACGCCTGGCCGGCCGAACTGGACGCGATGGAGCCGACGTACCTCAAGGCCAAGACCCGCGAGTCCTCGACCCGCGCCCCCTGGTGCCACGCCACGGCCTGGGTCAAGGAATGGCCGATGACGCCCGTAGGCGTCAACTTCCTGGCGCCGCTGCTCGTCCACACGCCGGACGTGATCCGTACCGTCGCGGTCTGCATGGACCTGGAGCCGACCGAGCTCGCGATCGAGCGGATGCTGACCGAGAAGACCAACGACGACGCCGACGCGAGCCGCGCCGCCAAGATGAACCGGACCGTCGACCCGCGCGACGTCGCCGCCCACGGGCGCATCGACCAGCGCGGCGAGGACCTGGCGAGCGGCGCGGCCGGCGTCAACCTCGTCGGCTACATCACCGTCTCCTCCCGCAACCCGGAGGCGCTCGCGCGCGACAAGCGCACCATCCGGGCCTCGGCCGGCAAGTCCTACCTCAAGCTCGAATGGTGCGACCGCGAACACCACCGCGCCTTCGTCAACACGCTTCCGTTCGCGACCGGCATCCGCCGGTGAACCGCCGCTGAGGAGGCGTACCCACCATGCCCATGCTCGACCCGCTGTCCGCCGCCACGGACGCCTTCACCAGCTTCCTCTTCGGCAAGACCGAGACGACCCGGCTGCCCGTCCGCACCTCGACCGGGCAGGCGCAGGCCGTCTACCTGCCCACCGCGGCCCCCGGCCTCGGCGACTCCGGCGTGATCATCGGCCGCGAGGTCTACAGCGGCAAGGGCTACATCTACGACCCCTTCCAGCTGTACGGGCAGCAATTGCCCGCACCCCACTGGCTGGTCCTGGGCGAGTCCGGCAACGGCAAGTCCGCGCTGGAGAAGACCTACGTCCTGCGGCAACTGCGCTTCCGCGACCGGCAGGTCGTCGTCCTCGACGCCCAGGGCGAGGACGGCGTCGGCGAATGGAACCTCATCGCCCAGGAACTCGGCATACAGCCCGTCCGCCTCGACCCGATGGCCGCGATCGACCAGAACATCCGGCTCAACCCGCTCGACCCGGCGATCACCACGACCGGCCAGCTCGCGCTGCTGCGCACCATCATCGAAGTGGCGATGGGGCACGGCCTCAACGAGCGGGCGGGCTTCGCGCTGAAGGTCGCGCACGCCTACGTCAACGAGACCATCACCGACCGGCAGCCGGTGCTCACCGACATCGTCGAGCAACTGCGGCACCCGGAGCCCGAGTCCGCCGAGGCGATGAACGTCGACGTAGACGACGTACGCGCCTGGGGCCTCGACGTGGCGCTGGTGCTGGACCGGCTGGTCGACGGCGACCTGCGCGGCATGTTCGACGGCCCGACGACCGTCGGCATCGACCTGGACGCGCCGCTCATCGTCTTCGACCTCTCGCACATCGACCGCAACTCGATCGCGATGCCGATCCTGATGGCCATCGTCGGCGTCTGGCTGGAGCACACCTGGATCAGGCCCGACCGCAAGAAGCGGATCTTCCTGGTCGAAGAGGCCTGGCACATCATCAACTCGCCCTTCGTGGCCCAGCTCTTCCAGCGGCTGCTGAAGTTCGGGCGACGCCTGGGCCTGTCCTTCGTCGCGGTCGTGCACCACCTCTCGGACGTCGTGGACGGCGCCGCCGCGCGGGAGGCGGCGGCGATCCTCAAGATGGCCTCGACCCGGACGATCTACGCGCAGAAGGCCGACGAGGCACGGGCGACCGGGCGGGTGCTCGGGCTGCCCCGGTGGGCGGTGGAGATCATCCCGACGCTGACGCCGGGCATCGCGGTCTGGGACGTCAACGGCAACGTCCAGGTCGTCAAACACCTGATCACCGAGGCGGAACGGCCGCTCGTCTTCACCGACCGCGCCATGACCGAGTCGTCCGGCCCCTCGGCCTCGGAGCTGGAAGCGGAAGCCGGGCTGGCGATGCGGCTGGCCAGGGAGGCCGAGGCGGAGGCGGAGGTACGGGCGTCCGCGCTGGAGCAGCGGATGGCCGACGAGTCGACGGTGGCCTGACGGTGGCCCCTTCGTCGCAACCGCCGCGGGGGCCCCGCGTGCGGCATCCGCAGTCGCCGTACGCGTCCGAGGGCAGTGGCGAGCGCGGGCCCGCACGCTCGGAGCGCGGGATTCCCGACTCGCTCCTCCTCTCGGTGCTCGCCTTCCTGCTCTCGCTGACCGTCCTCGTCTGGCTGGCGACCGGCCTCGCCGGCCTCTTCTCGCACGGCGGCTGGCCCGACGGCGTCCGGTTCACCCACACCCCACTGGCCATCCGCCACCTGGCCGGCCACCCGCAGGACCTGCCGACGGCCTGGCCGCAGACCCCGGACGAACAGCTCTCGGGCTACGGGCTGTTCTGGGGCATCCTCGTCAGCGAACTGATGGTGCTGTTCGTGCTGACGATCTTCACGCTGGGCGTGGTGACGCGGTACCGGGCGGTACGGGCAGCGCGGCGCGAGGACGCGGCGGCGGCGCGGGCGGCGGGGGCGGCGGGGGCCGCCGGAGCGGGTACGGCGGAGGCCGGTACGGCAGGAGCCGGTGCAGCCTCCGGTCCCGGCGCGGGCGGGGCTCCTGCGTACGGTCACCTCGCTCCGGGCGGCGGCGTCGAAGCAGAGCCACCGGCCCGGGAGCAGCCACCCCGCACCCCGGCAACAGCCGCTACGGACACGGCTCCCGCGCCCCGACCCGCCGCACCGCCCACCCCGGCCCAAACGTCCCCGCTTCCCCTCCCCGTCCCCCACCCCCTCCCCCCCCCCCGGCCCCCCCCCCGCCCCGGCCCCGTCCCCGTCCCACTCCCCGTCCCCGTCCCCGTCCCGACCCGGCGCACCGGCGAACTGACCGGCTCGCAGGCTTTGTTCCTCCCCTCCCCCCAGGACCGCCGCGAGGCCGCGATCCTCACCGTCCAGGCGGCCGTCGGCCCCGTGCTCGTCGTCACCTCCGACGCCGGGATCTGGGCGGAGACCAAGGGGGCGCGCGCGAAGCTCGGTCCGGTGCACGTCTACGACCCGACTCATCTGTGCGACACCCCGGCCCGGCTCCGCTGGTCGCCCAGCCGCGGCTGCGAGTCCCGCGAGACCGCCGCGGCCCGCGCGGTGGCGCTGCTCGCGCCCATCCGGCCCGTCCACGCGATGGACTCCGCGGTGGCCGAGGCGGCGGAGACCTTGCTGCGCTGCTGGCTGCACGCCGCCGCCGTCGACGGCCGGCCGTTCCGGCTGGTGCACCGGTGGGCGACGGGCGGGGCCGCGCACGAGCCCGTACGGATTCTGCGGACGAACCCGAAGGCGGCCTCCGGGGCCGCCGGGGAGCTGGAGTCCACGCTGACCGGGCACCCAGAGCGCCGGGAGATCGCCCAGCAGCTCGCCGCGCGGGCGCTGTCCGCGCTCTCATCGATCCATTTGCGCGACGCCTGCGGCGAGAATCGATCCGATGCGCTCGCGTTGGAATCTTTCATCGACGAGGGGGGAACGCTCTATGTGGTCGGTGAAGTGATCGAGGATCCGCGCCGGAGACCTGACCCCGGCGCGATGCCCTTGCTCACCGGCCTCGTTTCAAGCGTGGTCGAGCACGGCCGGCGCATGGCCGCACGGTCATCCTCCGGCCGGCTCGACCCACCAATGACCCTGGTGCTGGACAACATCGCGGCCGTGGCCCCGATCCCCGCCCTTCCCGGCCTCCTCGCGGACGGCGAGGCGAGCGGCCTGCCCACCCTCGCCCTGTTCCGCTCCGAGGAGCAGGCCCGCGCGCACTGGCCGCGGCTCGCTTTGACCGACTGAGACCGGTTGACCGACTGAGACCGGATCCGGCTGTGCGCCTACCGGCCACACCGGTATAAGAATCACGGGATAAGCATCGGGATTAGTATCGCGCCCATGGTGAGAACTCCTTTGACCCCGCAGGAGCGACAACGCGGCGAGCACTTCGGCGCCCTCCTCCGCGCGGCCCGCGGCTCCCGCAGCATGGTGCACGTCGCCGCGGCGGCGGGCATCTCCGCGGAGACCCTGCGCAAGATCGAGACCGGCCGGGCGCCGACCCCCGCCTTCTTCACCGTGGCGGCGCTGGCCGCCGCGCTGCACCTGTCCATGGACGACCTGGCCGCCGCCTGCGCCGAGGGCGCCGCCTACGCCGAGCAGGAGCAGGCCCTGTCGGCCTGAGCCGCGGGCGGGCTGGTCAGCGCGCGGGCGAGGGCGGCCACGAGACCGGCGCCCCTACGTCCGCGGCAGCGCCAACTCGTACTCCGTCTCCGTCGGGACCGGTGGGAACGCCATCGCCACGCCGGTCTTCTCGAACCCGATCCGGGTGTAGAAGGCCAGCGCCCGCGGGTTTTCGCCGTGCGCCCAGAGCCGGACCCGCTCGGCGTCCGTGTGCTGCCAGGACCAGTCGACGGCGGCCCACAACAGCAGTTCGGCGACCCCGGTGCCGCGGTGTTCGGGCCGTACGTAGACGCCCACGATGTGCGTCTGCCGGGGGACGGCGCCGTCCGACTCGACCACATTGAAGGAACGTTCCGGCAGGTCCGTCGGATCGGTCTCGTCGAGGATGGCGAGCATCGCGACCCAGGTGCCCGCCGCGTCCGCCGCGATCATGCCCGTCGAGCCGCTGCCCTCCGCAGCGGGCGTGGCGCGGCCCCGCCAGAAGGAATCCGGGGCCTCCAGGCACGTGTCGTAGTCCTCGACGAACGCGACGCGCGCGGCCGGATCGCTGAGGGCAGCCAGTCTCAAGGTCTTCAGCTCGGCCCAGTCCTCGACGGCGACTGTCCGGATCTTGTAGTCCATCCACCGATCCTGGCATCCGACCCCGCCCTGCCCGCAAGGGCATTTCGAAGCCGAACGTCGAGCCGGCACGTCCGAACCGGCGAACACCGCCGTGAAGTCCGGCAGCTCGCCGTGGCGCGCACCCGGCCCGCTGTCCCCGCCCGTCTCTGCCATACGGGTCCTTGACCACCCTCTCAGCAGCCCCCTAGCCTCTGGCGACACACAGAAACCGCTTACTGTGCGCCACCGATCACCATCATCACCGAGCAGGCAGGGGCCGTCCGTGGCAGACCGACCGACAGCAGTGCTGGCCATGGGGGCTGATGAGGTCGCAGCCGTACTGCCGCCGGACATCCGGGCCCGTCTGGCCGAGTTGACGAACCTCGCGCCGGGGGCGCTCACCGGCGCGCTCACCACCCCCGACGCGCGGTCCGCGCTCGCCGACGCGCACCTGCTCATCTCCGGCTGGGGCTGCCCCCCGCTGACCGAAGAGGTCCTCGACAGCGCGCCCCGGCTGCAAGTCGTCATCCATGCCGCCGGATCGGTCAAGTCCCTGGTGACCTCGGCTGTTTGGAAGCGGGACATCATCGTCTCCTCGGCCTCCGACGCCAACGCCGGGCCGGTCGTGGACTACACCCTCGCCGCCATCGTCTTCGCCGCGAAACGGGCGCTGCCGACCGCCGCGTCCTACGCCACCGGCTGGCCCGCCTTCACCGAGCGCGAAGGCGCCGACGGCCGCACGATCGGCGTCATCGGAGCGTCCAGGATCGGCCGCCGTGTCATCGCCCGGCTCAACGCGACCGACCATGGCCACCGGGTGCTGCTGCACGATCCGTACGTCACGGAAGCCGACGCCCGCGCCCTGGGCGCCGAGCTGGTCGACCTGGACACCCTGTGCCGCACCAGCAGCATCATCACCGTCCACGCGCCGCAACTCCCCGAGACCCGGCACCTGTTGAACGCCACCCTGCTCGCCTTCATCCCGGACGGCGGCACAGTCGTCAACACCGCGCGCGGCTCGCTCATCGACACCGCCGCCCTCGGCCGCGAATGCGCGACCGGCCGGCTCGACGCGTACCTCGACGTCACCGACCCCGAGCCGCTGCCCGCCGGCCATCCGCTGCTGTCCCTCCCCAACGTCCTGGTCACCCCGCATGTGGCCGGCGCCCAGGGCAGCGAGGTGCGCCGCCTGGGCGCGTACGCGGTGGACGAGGTCGTCCGCTTCCTCCGCGGCGACCCGCTCCTGGGCCGCCTCACGGACGCCGAACTGCCGCGCTTGGCCTGAGGGAGTGGCTGGGCGGTAATCAGCAGTAATTGATTGTGAACGCAGAAAAGCTCCGGTCCCTGAACCGAAGTTCAGGGACCGGAGCTTTTCTAAAGATTGTTCGGCGGCGTCCTACTCTCCCACAGGGTCCCCCCTGCAGTACCATCGGCGCGGAAAGGCTTAGCTACCGGGTTCGGAATGTAACCGGGCGTTTCCCTAACGCTATGACCACCGAAACACTATGAAATACACGAACCGGATACACACAGTCGTTATTTCAGAACTACACAGTGGACGCGAGCAACTGAGGACAAGCCCTCGGCCTATTAGTACCAGTCAGCTCCACCCCTTACAGGGCTTCCACACCTGGCCTATCAACCCAGTAGTCTCCTGGGAGCCTTAACCCC